>NZ_CP015450.1 GCF_003096075.1 Dietzia lutea
GCCGAGGTCGTGACCGGCGGGAGCAGCGTGGCCGGCCAGTCAGGCTACTTCGTTGAGCCGACGATCGTCGCGGCTCCCGACCAGCGCTCGGAGATCATCCAGAACGAGATCTTCGGTCCGGCTCTGACCGTGCAGCGCTTCTCGGACGAGAACCAAGCCATTGAGTGGGCGAACGACGTCGATTATGGCCTCCACGCGACCGTCTTCACTGAGGACCTCCGGCGCGCCATGCGCCTGTCGAAGGCGCTTGACTTTGGAGCGGTGTGCTTCAACGATCACGCTGGTTCCGGTGTCGAGATGCCCCACGGAGGGTTTAAGCAGTCGGGTTACGGCAAGGACTGTTCGGTTTATGCCGTCGAGGAGTACACGCGCATCAAGCACGTCATGTATCACTTCGGCGACGGGCCATCGTCTACCGATTTGCACACGCATCCGTCGTCTACCTGATTGAGAGTGAGGTATCTGCGGTGCGGTCTTTGGATCAGTCCTCGGTCGCCACGGCCATAGCACGGAGGGTGTGAGTACGATGAAGCATCAGTCGCTTAACGTCGCCCGTCACCCGGGCGCGGATGCGCACTCGTTCAGTGCGCGCAAGTTCACTGGGAGTCAGAGTCTCTGGCTGGATGAGATATACGGAAACGGAACGCCTGCCCGGCATCCCTTGTTCGGCGCTGACAAGGCGGATGTCTGCGTCGTCGGAGCCGGATTCACGGGTCTGTGGACCGCGATCGATCTGAAGCGGCGCGACCCTGCGGTCGAGGTCGTTGTGCTCGAGGCGGACCGTTGTGGCAGCGGTCCGTCGGGGCAGTCCGCCGGAGTCGTGGGAACCTACATGCCCAAGCTGAGCACCTTGGTGCAGCGTTTGGGCACGGAACGCGCCCTATGGCTCGCTCGTGAGTCGGCGGCTGTGCGTGGGTGGCTCGGCACCTTTTGCGCCGAGCACGGCATCGACGCCGACTTCACCCAGCACGGGTGGCTCTGGACAGCCAGTTCCAAGGCTCAACTGAGGGCATGGGACGAGACCGTGAAGTACGCGGCCTCCTTGGGAGAAGAGCCGTTCCTGGAGCTTGATACAGAGGAGATCCAGGCGCGTACCGGGTCCCCCATCCATCTGGCGGGCATCATCGACCCCCAGGGTGCGCGAGTCCAGCCCGCCGCGCTAGTTGATGGAATGGCCCGCGTTGCGGAGGGGCTCGGAGTTCGGATCTACGAGCACTCGGAAGTGCGTGGCATCGACACTGACCGGGGTCGTGTGACCACGGCGCAAGGCGCGGTCGATGCCGACACGGTCGTCCTTGCCACCGGAGCCTTCAGCCGTGTCCCGGCGCTCCGCCGCGGCTTCGTCACCACCACAAGCGATCTGGTCGCGACCGCTCCGATCCCAGAGGAACTCGATGCCTCTGGCTATAGGGAGTGTATTGCGATCGACAACTCCCGGCTCAGCATGACCGGAATCGTCCGCACCACTGGAGGTCGTGTGGTCTTCGGATCCGCAGGTGCCGCACTGGGATACCAGTCCCGGCCGACGGCGCCGTTCAATCGAGCAGAATTCGATCGGATGATGAAGGCCCTCCCGGCGTTCGTTCCCGGAGCGGCCGGTGCCCCAATCACCCATGCGTGGTCCGGGATGATCGACAAGTCCGTAGACGGTCTACCGTCGTTCGGGCAATTGCCTGGCAGGACGAAGGTGTTGTACGCCGTTGGATTCTCTGGGAATGGTGTCGGACCATGTGTGCTTGCCGGTCGAATGCTCGGTGCGATGGCGCTAGGCGTCGATGACGAGTGGGCCGAGTGCGGCCGCCTCATGAAGGGCACCAGCGTCTACCCACCTGAGCCATTCCGATCCATTGGCGGATCGGTCGTCCGCGCGGCCGTTATTCGTTCAGAGAATCGCAAAGACCTCGGACTGAAGGTCGGCACACCGACTCGAATTGCCGCGAGCCTTGCGGCGACCAGTTCGTGGTTGCCGGCGGGCGAGTAGTGAGAAGCACGATTGTCCCGATGTTCCGAGTCATAGCGAACCAAGGAGAAAAATGCACTTGAGCCAGCACAAGGGAGACTTTGAGCTTCTTCATTTCCCTGCCGACCGGGAGGCGGAGCGATGAACGCTTCGGTCTTCGACGGCGACACTCTAGACGTCGCCAATTGGGAGCCGCTCGTTCACACGCCCGAGCAGATCATTGCCGGCGACCCGGGCTCGTTGATGCTGCGCGTGCTTGACCGGAGCACTGAAGAGGGCGTCGTGATTGGCTACGTGCACTACCAGCCGTGCGAGATCTGCGTCGCTCCCAGGCAGGAGGAGATGGTGATCGTGGTGAAGGGACGTGCGACCTTGGAGACTGCGGGCGCCGACGGGCGGCGCGAGCGTCGTGTGCTAGGTCCCGGATCGATCGCGCACTTCCCGCCCCAAGTCGAGCAGCGCTGGACCTTTCACGAGCCGACCCGCCTTGCGTTTCACGCGCTGACCGGCGGCCGCATGACCGACGTGGTCGCACGTTCCATCGGCGAGTCCAACCCGGCCGCCACTACCAACCGGAGGGAGTTGTGACTAAAACTGCGGTTAGCCTGCTTGGTGCGGGCCAGATGGGTAGCGTGCTCGGCCGCGAGTTGTTGGCGAGCGGTCACCCGATCACAGTATGGAGCCGAAACCCGGAGAGGTGCGAGCCCCTGCGCCAGGCTGGCGCACGGGTGGCGGAATCGCCGCTTGACGCGGTCGAGGGCGCCGACGTCGTCTTCGTCAGCGTGATCGACACCAGCGTCACCGCCTCGTTGTTGACCGCACCAGACGTTGCCGCGGTGCTGTCGGGTAAGGACATCGTCGAGTTTTCTACGGGGTTTCCGACTGCTGCCAACGAGCTGGGAGAACGGATCGAAAAGGCGGGCGCGCGATTCCTCGTGGGGGCGATCATGGATTTCCCGAGCGTCGTCGGATCACCGGACTGCCTCACGATGTATTCAGGGAACCAAGCTGTCTTCGACGACCTTCGTAGCACCCTGGACGTGTTCGGAACGGCGAAGTACGTCGGTGCGTCGCCGGGAATCGCGAACGTACTCGACAACGGAGTGCTCATCGAGGTGGGCGGCGTCGCGTTCCTCGAGGGCCTCGCCGGTGTTGTGGGGGAGGGCGGCACCGTGGAAGCGCTCAAGTCCGCGGTTCCGGCCATGATGCGAACGCTGAGCACAGTGATCGAAAGCGTCCTCGAGCAGGTCACGACCGAGAACTACGACGGCGAGGATGCCTCCATCGATACCCATGCCGAGCTCATGACACTGAACCGGGATCGTTTGGCGGCCGCCGGCGTCCGGACGGATATCACTGACGCCATGCTCGGATACCTCCAGGAAGCCCAGCGGCGCGGTTTGGGAAACGCGGAGCTCGGCGCGGTTTATCAAGTGATGCGTCGATCCCCTTCGTCGGTTACTTAATTTCATTCGGACGTTCGCGCAACAATAATTCGCCTGAGGAGAGGTAGCTGTGACTGGCACCACACCACGTATCCAGAAAGTATCCGCCGCAGCATTGGACGAGCGCGGCCAGTCGGTGACGTACCCCGACGCCCGGATCATCAGCGGCGACCCAGCGGCCGTCGGGCTGCGGTTGTTCCAGTCCGACGACGGGCGCGTGGCGAGCGGGTTCGCCCGGCACGCGCCGTCCGAGGTGTGGATTGAGCTCCCGGTCGACGAGGTGCTTCTCTGCCTCGAGGGCCACGTCACCATCACCCCCGATGAGGGCGAACCGGTCGACGTCCGGCCCGGAGAGCTGGTGTGGCTCCCGGCCGGCACGAATGCAACGTGGCGTTTCCACGAGACGACAGTGGACGTCTTCAACGTGGTTAAGAGAGCACAGGCCTGAGCGCCTGGCCTCGACTGCGTGCCTTCGCTGATCGCCGCGTCGAGCCCCTTGACACCCAACCATAACGATCAAAAGAGAGCAGACATGGATGCAGATGTAATCGTAGTGGGCGCCGGCCTGGCCGGAGTGACGGCCGCCCGCGACCTCGCTGCCCGGGGTCGAAGCGTCATCGTACTGGAGGCGCGCGACCGGCTGGGCGGCCGGACCTGGACCGACACGTTCGAGGGCAAAGAAGTCGAAAAGGGCGGCCACTGGCTCTTCTGGCATCACGCACATATTTGGAGCGAGATGAACCGATACGGCGTCTCGCTCGCCGAAGCCCTCGAAGCGGACATCTCCCTCCTGCCGACGGGGGGAAAGGTGATGAAGGCCAGCTCCGAGGAAACGGCACTCCGAATCGATCAGGCCTTCCGCAAGCTTATGGGGAACGTCTCGGACGCACTGGACCGGCCGTACGAGCCGTTCTGCAACGATAGCTGGGCCGAGATGGACAGCTGGACCATCGAGGACCGGTATGAGCAGGTCGGGATGACCAAGGATGAGCGGGACCTCCTCGCTGGGTTGCTGACCTCAAATTACGGGCCATACCTGAACAAGTCCTTTCTCTACATGTCGCGTTGGTGGCGGCTTTCCGGCAGCACCTATGAGGCCTTTCTAGAGAACGCCTGCGCCGGGTACCGGTTCGGCGAGGGTGGGACGCTTCGGCTGCTCAGCGCCATGGTCAGCGGCTCGAATCTCGACGTCCGGTTCAACTCGGTCGTCACCGAGATCGACGACGACGGGAACCGGGTGAATATCTCGACAAGGTCGGGAGACACCCTCAGCGCCTCCGCTGTGGTCGTGGCGACGCCGCCGAACCTGTGGCGGACCATCGAGTTCGCATCACCTCTGACGGAGGGCAAGCGCATCGTCTCCGAGCAGGGGCTCGCACAGGCGGAGAACTGCTACAAGGTCTGGATCGACGTCAAGAACCTGCCGAACGTCTCGGTGATGAACGTCGAAGGCCATCCGTTGCCGTACCTGTTCACCATGGATCGGTTCGAGGACGACACCTCGCGGCTCATGTGCTTCGGCGCTGCACAGGGATTCGACGCCGAGGACCCGGAGGAGCTCACGGCGCGTGTTCACGAACTCTTCCCGGACGCCGAGGTCGTCGCGGCCGGCGGCAAAAACTGGGCGAAGGACGAGTTCGCCCTCGGCTGGACCGGTTACCAGGCAGGAGTGATGACCCGGTACCTCAAGGAACTTCAGGCTCCTCAGGGACGACTGGCGTTCGCCTGCAGCGAGATCGCCAACGGCGCCTTCGCCGGACTTGATGGTGCGGTGGAAGCCGGGGTGTCGGCAGCCCGTGAGATCGCCGACCGGATCCCGGCGACCGCGTGGTCGCGGTCGCGTTAGGCGGGGTGTCTCGATGTCACCGACCACCCGCCGATGCCGTTGACGAAGGCAGGGCGTTTGCCGGGCCAAGAAGGAAAGGAGCGGATGTATGACCACGATAGCTCGTGAGTTGCCCGAGGCCGTCCAGAAGTTTCTCGCGGATTCGCCGAAGGGCCTCTGGATCGATAACTCATACTCGGAGGGAGGTGGTGCCCTGATCGAGACGCACGATCCGGCTCAAGGGATTGCCCTGGCCAGCGTTCAATCCGCCACGCCCGCCGATGTCGATCGTGCTGTCACCTCGGCCGAGGCCGCGCAGCACGAGTGGCAACGACTGCCGGGGGAGGCCCGAGGACGCATTCTCTGGCGGATCGCGGATCTCGTAGAGGATCGTCTCGAGGAGTTGGCAACGCTGGAGGTGCTCGACAGCGGACGCCCGATCACCATCGCTCGCGGTGAGATCGCGGGAGTGGTGAAAACGTTCCGCTACTTCGCTGGCTGGGCCACCAAGGTCGAGGGCCGGGTCTTCGAGCCTTCCTCCGGTGAGTTCCTCGCGTACGCGCGCCGCGAGCCCGTCGGCGTGTGTGCGGGAATCATTCCTTGGAACGTTCCGCTCGTCGCACTGGCGTGGAAGGTCGCTCCGGCTTTGGCGTTCGGCAACGTGATGGTGCTCAAGCCGGCAGAACTCACGCCGTTGACCGCCATGGTCTTCGCTGAGATCACGTTGGACGCAGGGTTGCCGCCGGGCGTTCTGAACGTGGTCAACGGGCCGGGCCCCGTCACGGGCCGCGCCCTGGCCGAGCACCCGAAGGTCCGGAAGATCGCGTTCACGGGCTCCGGCGAGGTCGGCAGGAAGATCAGCGAGTACAGCCTCGGCAATCTCAAGCGAGTGACGCTTGAGCTCGGAGGAAAGAGTCCGAACATCTTCTTCCCCGATGCCCCCAAAGACCACGTCCTCGGCGCCGCTATCGCCAGCTTCACCAACAGCGGGCAGGCATGCACCGCGGGGTCCAGGACCTTTGTGCACGAAGAGATCTACGACGAGTTCCTCGAAGGCCTGGTCGGAGCTGCTCGTGGCCTGACGATCGGGCACGGGCTCGAGGAGAATACGCAGATGGGACCGCTGATCTCTGCCCAGCAGGCCGATCGGGTGATGGACTACATCGAAATCGGCCGCAGCGAAGGCCGGGTCGTCGCCGGCGGCGAGCGCATCAAGGTCGACGGCTGCACCGGCGACGCCTTCATCCAGCCCACCGTCTTTGTCGACGTCCCGATCGGCTCGCGCATCGAGCGGGAGGAAATCTTCGGTCCTGTGACGATCGTGTCGGCATTTCGCGACGAGGACGAGGTACTAGCGCTGGCCAACGACACCGAGTTCGGGCTAGCCGCCGGCATCTGGACAACCGACGGTAGACGAGCCCATCGTCTCGCGCACCAGCTCCAGGCGGGCGTGGTGTGGATTAACTCCTACTTCGCCGGGGATCCCGCAGCACCGTTCGGCGGCTACAAGCAGAGCGGCCAAGGTCGCGAGAAGGGAGAGCAGGCTATGGAGATGTACACCGAGGTCAAGTCGGTCTGGAGCAAGCTGAGCTGATGGTTACTACAGACTCTCCGAACGGCCTCGACCAGGCCCCGAAGGTCGGCCTGATCGGCACCGGCCAGATGGGAACCGCCTTCGCTAGGATCTTCCTCCAGGCGGGCCGCAGCGTCACCGTGTGGGACATCGATCCGAGCCGGTGCGCCGACGCGGTGAAACTCGGAGCGCGCGAAGTCGCATCTCCCGATCGGTGCGTCGCCGCCTCCGATCTCACCATCGTGTGCGTCACGACGTACGAGTCATCGGAGTCCGTGCTGCGTAAGGACGAGGTGCTCGCGGCGCTCTCTGGCTCCACCGTCTTGCAACTGACGACCGGCACACCAGACGACGCCCGAGCGACCGCGGACTGGATGACAGACGCTGGGGCGGCGTATCTCGACGGCGCCATCTTCAACTATCCCCGATCCATCGGTACCCCGGACGGTCACATCCTCTATTCGGGGCCGAAGGAGCCGGCTGAACTCTACGCACCCACCCTCAGCCTCCTGGGCGGAGGAGTCGAATACGTCGGCGACGATCCGGGGCTGGCAAGCACGTTCAGTAACGCCCTCGCCGCGGCTTTCTACCACGTCCTGGTGGCGGGCTGGCTGGAGGCTATCGCGCCCGCACTCGATGCCGGTGCCACACCGCAGCAGCTGCAGCGGCTCTTCAAGAACGTGACGATGCCAACGATGCTCGAAGCGTTCGAACATTTTGCGTTGCAGATCGAGCAGAACGAGTTCTCGGAGCCCGAAGCGCCGATCTCTCGGATCCTGGAAGCGCTGGATCCGATGCCCACTCGCCTCAAGGGCCTCGGGTACCGGACAGATCTGTTCGACACCACGATGAACTACCTGCGCGACGCGACAGACGCGGGATATGGCGAAGAGGGGTTCGCGGGGTTGCTTCAGCTGCTCCGTCACAAAGAATAATCTGTGCATGGTTGCGCACAGAGGAATCGAAAGACATGCCAAAGAAGGAAAGGGAAATCGAGGAACAATGACAAATGTCGAAACCGCCCACCGCAATATCGACGAGTTGCCAATTCTTGACGAAATCGAAGCGCCTGACTTCGGCGCCGATCTCGCAACGATGGCGCGCAATCGGTTCGAGAACCCATATCAGGGATTGCTAAGGACAAGCACAGGTCAACCGGTCGCGTATCGGAACAGCGACGTATTCGAGTGCCTCAATTCTTCCAACTTCACCCATTTCACCTATGAAAGCCAGGCGGCATTCGCGGAAGCACTTCCGCCGGAAGAGCGAAAAGGTTGGAACCGATTCTGGAAAAGCTCGAGCTTCGTCAAGCGTGCGCCCGAGCATCAGCCATTGAAGAATCTGTCCAGCAGGCGGCTGGCAATGAAGGTCATGGACCGCTACAGGGACGTGGCATCCAAGGTGTTCCAAGAACGCTTGTTGGTCGTGGCTGATGGCTCGACGATCGACTATGCAGATGACTTCGTCAAGCCCGCCATCAATGAATTTATGCGCCGCATCACTGGTCTAGGTCACGACGAGTTTGATCCGATCGCGAAAAGTGGGTTCGGTTTCGCCTATTACTCCAGTCCATTGGACCCGAGTATCGATCAGGTCCGTGAGGCGAGCCTTTCAGTTGATGATTACCTGGAAAGGTTCGGGTCTGCGTTGAACCGCCAGATCGAACGAGGCGAACCGGAGCTCGCCAGGGAGTTGGGCGCCGATTTCAACAAGATGTCGGAGCATGATAAGCCAGTCAGTGCGGGGGAGGCGTTCGCGGACTCGCTCCTTGATGCGTTCCACACCATGGTCGGACTTGTCAGCGCAGTCAACATGGAGCTAACGAAGCACCCTGATGTATGGGCTCAGGTGAGCGCGGACCCGGGGCTTATCAGCGCCGCGTACCTTGAAGCCTCCCGGCTTCATCCGGGAGCGATTGTCCATGAACGGGACGCCGTTGTTGATACCGTGTTGGACGGCGTCGCCATTCCGGCTGAGACCTCAGTTCTCTTGCTGCTTACATTTGCGAATCTCGATCCCGAGGTCTTTCCGGATCCGGCTGCATTCAAGCTCGAACGCGCGAACCGCAACAAGCAGGTTACGTTTGGTGGTGGTCGCTACACCTGTACCGGGCGACATTTGGCGCGAATGATCAGCGAGGAGGCGATCCGAGTGATGACACGCCCCAACGTCGAAATCGCTTTGGAAGGTGAGGTCACCTGGGAACCCGCCTACACTCTGCACGTGCCATCGTCGATGCCTGTGTCGATCAAGTTGCACTGATTAAAGGCCGAGAATGACCAGTATGATCACCAGCGCTCGCCCCGACACCGAGGACGCTTCTTGCTTCGCGGTGTGGCTCGTCATGGCGCCACACCCCGTTGTCGAGTTGGCACCCAAGGATCAGGGTTTCATCGCGATCAATGCCAAGTACTTCACAGAAGCGGAAGGTGACCGAGAGTGACTTATGATGCGATCGTTGTCGGCGGAGGACTGGCGGGCCTGACCGCGGCTTATCGGCTGCAGACCGAGGGCGCTTCAGTGCTCGCCCTCGAAGCGTCGGATCGTCCGGGTGGCCGCGTTCTCAACGAGTATCTCAACGGCAACCCCGTCGAGGGAGGCGGCGAATGGGTGAATCCCGAGAGCGAGCAATACGTCGATCTCATCCGCGAGGTGGGGGGAGACGTGTATCCGGTTCGGGAGGGGGGTGACAGTATCTGGCACTACGAAGGTGAGAACGTTCGCTACAGCGACTGGAAACCTCCGCTGAATGGCGACGATTCAGCGTTTCTGCACGCCGTCGAGGCGCTCCAAGCCATCGCAGCGGACATCCCGATCGATGCGCCGTGGGATGCCGAACGCGCAGTGGACCTGGATCGGAGGACTGTCGCCGAATTTCTCGACGCGGAGGCTGGCGACGCCGCTGCGCGCGCGTACCTCGATGTGCGGATGCAGATGACGTACGGCCTGGCACCGTCGCGGGTTTCCCTGCTGTATGCCGCGGCGGCTGTCGCCTCGTTCGGCCTGCCCTGGTCGCAGGCCGTCAGAGGCGCGCTGCGCGTGAAAGGGGGGCCCCAGGATGTCGCGATCCGGCTCGCGGAGCGCCTCGGCGACTCCATGAGGTACGGCTCGCCGGTGCTGGCGATCGACAACAGCACCCGCGGTGAAGTGCGAGTCGTGACCCCGAACGGGACGCACCTAGCTCGTCGAGTTGTCGTTGCCATGAATCCTCTGGATGCGCGGCTCATCGACTTCACGCCGGAGCTGCCCCCGAGGCGTGAGTTGCTCCACAGGCAGACGCAGAACGGGTTGGTCATCAAGATGCACCTGTTGTACGAAACGCCATTCTGGCGCGATGCCGGTCTCAGCGGGGGGAGCGTCAGCGACCTGAGCGCCTTGCCTTGCACCTTCGACAACACCCCGGACGGCGTGACCGATATCGGGATTCTCGGTGGGTTCGTCGGCCACCACGGATCCCATAGTCGGAACCTTGGGTTGCCGCACGGCTTCTTCGACGACGCCGCCAAACGCCGCGAGCTGGTAGTGGAGTCGATCGCACGCCGCTTCGGCCCCGAAGCCCACAACTACCTAGAGTACCGCGAGACCGATTGGCTTCGCGAACCGTACATCTCGTGTGTTGACAGCCCGATGCCACCCGGCCTCATGACGTTGGTCGGAGACGCGACGGTCGCTCCATGCGGCGACATCCACTGGGCTTCGTCCGAGATGTCACTCCGCTATCGGGGGTCGATGGCCGGCGCCGTCCACGAAGGCGCGCGCGCGGCGACCGAAGTCCTCGCAGGCCTCTGACACCGGGCAGCACGTCAAGCGCGAGGCAGCCGAGCGGGGCCCCGAAGAGCGGAAACGCTGTGTCGGGGCCCTTCTCGCTCGACTTGGCTCAGTTCAAAGTGGGGTCAATTCTATTGATGTCTTGGCCAGGCGTCGAGGGGTGCCCTGGGGCTGGTTTTTCCGCACTAAGCGGGTGGTGCGGGGGTGGCCGGTAGACTCTTTCGGTGTGAGCCCGTACGTCCGGACCGTCAAGACCGCCTCGGGCGCGAGGGCCGTGCAGGTCGAACCGCTGTGAGTCTTGGGGTGGCTGGTCTGGGACCGGCTGGCAAGGATACGAGCTGCCCGCATCACCCCGGTCGTGACTCATGAACCGGCCGGCCCCCTCGGGGTGCCCTACTAGGGATTTGTCCAACCGGGGTGAGGCAGCCGACGCCGTCCTGGCCCACCTCGGTGACTTGATCAGAAGGCTGTCCGTTCCATAATGAACGTGACTGATCTCAGTGCTGCCCCGAAGTGACTCTTACCCAGACCGGCGCCGGCCACCAGCGGCCGGACCGCTGTCCCCTGAGTAGGAAGGACCCGAGCCGCTATGACCATCGTCGCGCATGCTCACTTATTCGTCATCGGCGTCCACACCCACGCCCGTAATCACGACTTGGCAGTCCTGGCTGCCACTGGTGAGGTGATCGATACCGCCCAGTTCCCGACGACCGCCGCGGGGATGGACCGCGCGATTTCGTGGGCCGCGCGCCGCACCGGCGGCGATCAGGCCGCGCTCTGGGTGATCGAGGGCGTCACCTCATACGGCGCCGGTCTTGCGGCGGCCTGCGAACGGGCCGGTTAAGAGGTTGTGGAAGCGGCCCGGATGAGCACTCGGGCCAATCGAGGGGTGGGCAAATCCGACCCGCACGATGCTCATCGCATCACTGCTGCGGTACTCGTTCTGGAGTGCGACCAATTGCGCCGTCCGCGCTTGGCTGACGGTGTGCGGGCCGCGCTGCGGGTACTTGTGACCGCCCGTGATCACATGACCTCCGAGCGCACCGCCACCATCAACGCACTGATCGCGCGTCTGCGTACCGTCGACCTTGGCATCGACGCCCGCCGAGTACTGACGAGCACGCAGCTCGTCACCATCTCCCGGTGGCGTGCACGTGATGAGGACCTCGGTATCGCCACCGCCGAAGCGAGACCCTCCGTCTTGCCAAACTTGTAGTCGCATTCGACGAACAGATCGCCGCCAACACCAGCCGGATGACCGAAATTGTCAAGGCAAGCCAGGCCACCTCACTGCTGGTTAAGACCGGCGCTGGACCGTGACGGCCGCCGCGATGCGTTGGTGCCGTTCAGTGGAACGCGGAGTGTCCGGTCATGGCCTGGCCAACGACGAGGGTGTGCATTTCGACGGTGCCTTCGTAGGTGAGCACGGATTCGAGGTTGTTCATGTGCCGGATCACGGGGTATTCCAGCGAGATGCCGTTGGCGCCGAGGATGGTGCGCGCCGTACGGCAAATCTCGAGCGCCTCGCGCACGTTGTTGAGCTTGCCCAGGCTGACTTGCTCGGGTCGGAGTTTTCCGGCGTCCTTGTACCGTCCGAGGTGCAGTGCGAGCAGGACGCCTTTGGTGTACTCGAGGTTCATGTCGACGAGTTTTTGCTGGGTGAGTTGGTAGCCGGAGATGGGTTTGCCGAATTGGGTGCGTTCGTTTGCGTAGGACAGCGCGGCGGCGAGGGATGACCGGGCGGCGCCCATGGCTCCCCAGACGATGCCGTAGCGGGCCTCGTTGAGGCAGCTGAGCGGTCCCTTGAGGCCGCGGACCTCGGGTAGCGCCGCGGAGTGGGGGAGCCGTACGCCGTCGAGCACGATTTCGCCGGTCACCGAGGCGCGCAGCGAGAGCTTGTGTTTGATTTCGGGGGCGGAGAAGCCGGGGGTGTCGGTGGGTACGACGAACCCGCGTACGCCCTGGTCGGTCTGGGCCCACACGACAGCGACGTCGGCGACCGAGGAGTTGGTGATCCACATCTTCCGGCCGTCGAGGATCCAGTCGTTGCCGTCGCGGCGGGCGCGGGTGCGCATGCTGCCGGGGTCCGACCCGATGTCTGGCTCGGTCAGTCCGAAGCACCCGATTGCCTCGCCGGCGGCCATGCGCGGCAGCCACTCCTGCTTCTGCTGCTCCGACCCCCAGCGCCAGATCGCGAACATGGCCAGCGACCCCTGGACCGAGACCAGCGAGCGAACGCCCGAGTCGGTGGCCTCCAGCTCGAGGCAGGCCAGGCCATACTCGGTCGCGGACATGCCGGCACAGCCGTAGCCGTCCAGGTGCATGCCGAACACACCCAGCGCGCCGAGCTCCTTTGCGAGGCCGCGGACGTCCTCGATCGCACCCTGCTCGAACCACTCGGCGACGTGCGGGTCGATCCGCTCGTTGCACAGCTGACGGACGGAGTCGCGCACGGCCTTCTCGTCGGCAGAGAGCAGGTCGTCTATTCCTGCGGGGTCGAGCGGCTCGAACGGCGGCGAGGCGGTCGTCGTACTCATCGGTGGTTCTCCTTGGTTAGCCAGTGGCGGATCTGGTCGTTGTGCTGGCCCAGCCGCGGCGGCGGAGTGTAGGCGTCGATCGGGGTGCGCGAGAAGGTGAGCGGGCTGCGCACCTGGGGCGAGGCGTCGCCGCCGACCTCGACGATCGGTTCGAGGCCGAGGCTCGCGGCGAGGCCGAACGCGTCGGCGATGTCGCCGACCTTGCCCGCCGGAACGCCGACCGCGGTCAGACGCTGCGTCCAGGCCTCGACGGTGCCGGCGGCGAGCGCGTCCTCGAGGGCCGCAACGAGGGCGTGCCGGTGCCGGACCCGGTCGCCGTTGGTGGTGAAGCGCGGATCGGTGGCGAGCCCGGGCCGCCCGAGCACCCGGGCGAGGTTCCGGAACTGGCGGTCGTTGCCGCAACACAGCGCGAGCTGTCCGTCTTTTGCAGCGAGGGTCTCGTAGGGCGCGATGGACGGGTGCCGGTTCCCCATGCCGCCGGGCGCGGTGCCGGTCGCCAGGAAGGCCGAGGCTTGGTTGGCCAGCGACCCGAGCAGGCTGGACAGGAGGTTCACCTCGATGCGCTGGCCAAGGCCGTCCCGTTGCCGGGCGTGCAGAGCGGCGAGGATCGCAACCACGGCGTCCTTGGAGGTGAGCACGTCGACGAGGGCAACGCCGGCCTTCGTGGGCTCGCCCGGAGGGCCGGTGATGCTCATCAGCCCGCCAACCGCCTGGACCAGGAAGTCGTAGCCGGGCAGGCCGGCTCCGCCGGCCGAGCCGAAGCCGGTGATCGAGCAGTAGACGACACCGGGGTTGCTCGCGCTGACCTCGCCGTAGCCGAGCCCGCGACGATCCAGCGCGCCCGCCTTGAAATTCTCCACGACCACATCGGCGCGACGGGCGAGTTCGCGCGCCAGCGCCAGGTCTGACGGATCGCTGAGGTCGAGTTCGATGGACTGCTTTGACCGGTTGGCGCACTCGAAGTACGAGCTCGAGTTTCCGGTCCACGGTGGCCCCCAGTTCCGGGTGTCGTCACCCATACCGGACCGCTCGACCTTGATCACCTTGGCGCCGAGGTCGGCCAGAGTAGCGGTGGCGAGCGGTCCCGCCAGCACACGGCTGAAGTCCGCGACCACAATGCCCTCCAACGGCCGGCTCATGCCCGCTCCCCACAGCCCAGCCAGCACCGCCCGCCGAGGCGGGACGAGAGTCGTCCAGCGTGACGAGTTGAATGTTCGCGTGCTCCGGTGTTCACGTGCGTGATCCGTCGTGGACGTTCGACATCAGGCGCCGCTGGGCTTCGGTGGACAGCGGCGCGCCGCCGTCCCGCCTCGGATCCACGGCAGCGTCCCAGTGACCGGAAGCATCGCGTGCAGCGATCTGAACGCTGGCGAAGTAGGGGTCGTAGTTTAGGGCGTGGCGGTTGACGACGTACCCATGGCGTTCGAGGTCCGAGCACAGATGGGCAGGAAGGCGCCCCTCTGCTTCGATCGCGCCACCCTGACAGTCGACGCGGGGAGCAGACACCGCTTCTACTGGTGTCATGTCGTGATCGAGGAGGTTGACGAGGGTCTGCGTGATCGCTGTGACGATGCGCGTCGCGCCGAGGGCGCCGATTGCCACCTGCAGCTTTCCTGTTTCGTCGACCACGAAGGTCGGCGAGATGCTCGAGGGAGGGCGCTTCCCCGGACCGATCGAGTCGATGAACCCCGGCCTTGGGTTGAACGAGTTCATCAGGTTGTTGAACAGGGCGCCGGTTCCTTCCGGGATCACGCCGGCGCTGTAACCGAGAGAATGCGTCAGCGAGACGCTGTTGCCGTGGTCGTCGACCACGATGACGTGGGTCGTGTCGGGCGACTCGACCGAGACGGGCGGCGTGACGGCTAGGCGTTCGCCCCGTCGCATCCGGTCCGCCTGGTCGCGCACCGCAGCTGGGTCGAGCAGCGCCTCGATCGCCGACCGTCCACCCGGATCGGCGCCGATCCGGTGGCGTGAGTCCATGGCGTACTTCATCGCCTCGACGACGAGGGAAATCTTCGGTGCGGCGTGCGGGTCGTACCCGCTCAACTCGAAGTTCTCCAGCACGCGCAGCATTTGGCAGATCATCAAACCGCCGAGCGGGGGAGCAGTCGAGTAGATCCGCCGCCCGCGGTAGGTCAGCGTCAGGGGGTCGAATGCCCGCGCTCTGTACCCGTGCAGATCCTCCAGCGTGACGTGCCCACCGTGCCGCTCGAACTCCGCGGCGATCACCCGGCCGATCTCACCATCGTAGAAGGAGCGGTACCCCTGCTCGGCCATCACGTCGAGCGTGCGTGCCAGGTCGTCCTGTACGCAGACCTCTCCCAGCTGGAGCAGGCGGCCGTCGCGTGCGAAAACCTCTGCCGCAGCCGGGGTGGCCGTCATGCGCTCGAGCGCCGACGCGCGGCCGGGCTGGCCTGGGGCCTCGAACAGGACAGCCGTCTGTGAGGAGGTCGGGAACCCTTCGCGCGCTGCCCGCGCAGCTGGCTCAACGATGGCCCGCCACGGAAGCGAGCCCCACTGCTCGTGCGCCCTGCCCAATCCGTCGGCGGTTCCCGGTACGCCGACTGCTTGATACCCGATGTCGTTGCGTAGGCCGTCGACCGCGTAACCGAATCTGTCTGGCATCAGGGACCCAGCGGAATCAGCCCACTGATCCGGCCGCGCGCGGCTGCCTGCATAAGTGGAGAAGTCAAGGCCGTGGACCCGACGGCGCTCGCCGTCCCAGTAGAGCAGCGCTCCGTAACCCCCCAATCCGGCCATCGGCGGTACCACCACACACTGCATCAACGCGACGGCGACGGCGGCGTCCATCGCGTTGCCGCCGCGCTCCAGGATGTCCCACCCCACTTCTGCAGCCCTCATCTCCGGGCAGACCACGACAGCCAAGGCGCACCTCCGTAGAACGTTGTAGTACGGTTGTGCGTATTAGATTACCAGAACCAGCTCAATTCGGTGGCAGCGGGCGCGCAGGAAGCCCCGGCGTGAAACGCTCGAACTCCGTGCTGGGCATTGATCACGGCGCGGTTCACCGCGTGGCGGCCCAGCTCGGGTACGGCACCGAATCCGTGCAGTCTTGGGAGCGTCAGGCCGATTCTGACGAGGACCAGGTGGCAGGGGTCATCACGAGCGATGCAGCGAAGCTGAAGGCCCTCGGACAGTAAGTCCGCGAGCTCAAGCGAGCCAACGAGATATTGAAGGGGGCAGCGAGTTTCTTGGGGCGGAGCTTGATGGGAAAGTGCGTTATCCGATTCTTCACGGATCGCAAGCGCTACAGGGTCGGTAGTCCCGGTGCGATCAGGCTGTTAGGCGCGCCTGAGGAAGGCCCGCCAGTCCTCGGGGCGAGCGGGACAAGCTCGTCGCAGTGAACCGTCCTGGCCGTTTATGTCGACCAGGGGATGATTGCGGAACTCGCACACAGATTGCGAGAGGCGCAACGCCCGAAGCGAGAACGCCAGTTCGGAGGCGCTCCACAGTGACCATAGAGTTCCTTCGACTTTACATAAGATAGCTTATCGGCGTTAACATATTCGCTGGCAGGACGCTTTTTCGGCGCGCATTCCGCTCAGGGCAGGGGGCGTAAACGGCTGCCCTGAGCGGGTTTGGCGATTGCTTTTGAGGACGCCGGGCTGTTGCCCTAGTTGGCAGCTGCGTATGCGGCGGCTACGTCAGCGGGAATCCGTCCGCGGTCGGAGACGTCGTAGCCATTGTTTCGGGCCCACTCGCGTATCGCTTTGGTGTTTCCGGACGGGGCCGCAGTCTTGCGGGCGGTCTTGGCCTTACTTCCGGTCACCCGATGGCCGGCCTCGATGTACGGCGCCACGGCCTTCCGGAACTCCTCGGCGTTGTCATCGCCGAGGTCGATGGTGTACTCCTTGCCCTCAAAGGCAAAAGAGATAGTGTTCGCCGTCTCGCCTAGGTCGGTTCCGTCGAGATCGTCGATGAATCTCACCCGAAATTGCTGAGCCATTGCTTCCCCCTACTGTGGTGCCTGTCTTTGTGGGGTCTCAGTATGCATGAAGCAGATAAGTGACGCGCAATAGTATTCTCTGTCGCTTCATGCTGGGAGCTGTATCCCGGTTGTGTGCGGTGTGGACAGCAAAGGTCACCCGTAGTGGTAGCGGCAGGTGGCGATACGGACTTCCGTGTCGGTGACTTTGTAGACGAGTCGGTGCTCGTCGGTAATGCGTCTGGACCAGTAGCCGGCGAAGTCGTATTTGAGGGGTTCGGGTTTGCCGATGCCTTCATTGCCGTTGCGGGTGATGTCTTGCAGGAGCAGGTTGATGCGTTTGAGGATCTTGCGGTCCTGTTGTTGCCACCAGAGGTAGTCCTGCCAGGCGTTGTCGTCCCAGACGAGCAGCACGTCAGTCTTCGTCGAGCAGGTCGCGCGCCTGGCCGCGGCCGGACTCGAGACGTTCCATCGCGTCGAGAAGCCTGCGCGCGTTGGCTGGCGAGCGCATGAGGTGGGCGGTCTCGCGCAGCGACTCGTAGTCGTCGAGGGAGACCATCACCACCGGTTCGTGACCGGCGCGGGTGATGATGACTTCCTCGCGGTCGTTGGTGACCCCGTCGAGGACTTCGGCGTAGCGGGCCCGGGACTCGGTGTAGCTCATGGTTTTCATGTCAACCCCTCCTGTACGTAATAGTGTACAGGAGGGATTGTGGGTGGAGCTGGCTGCGCGGTTATGTGGCGAGGTTGGGGTGGCGCAGATGGAACTCGGTGGCCCGTTGGAAGGCGTGGCCGGCTTGGAGGATTACCTGTTCGGCGAATGCGGCTCCGACAAACTGCACTCCCAAGGGGGTGCCGCGGTCAGTGAACCCCGCAGGCATCGTTAGGGCGGGCAGGCCAGCGATGTCGATGGGCGCGGTGGGGGTCAGCAGGGCCCCGAGTAGGGAGGGGTCGCTTTCCAGGTTGCTCATCTGGGTCAGTGTGGGTGACGCGATACCGGTGCCGGGCAGGAGAAGCAGGTCGATCGCGGTGAAGAGTCTGTGCATTCGACCGGTGAACGCTCGACGCTGTTCGAGCAGGTCCTGGTACTCGACCCCGCTGATGCTTTGTCCCAGGGTGATCAGGTTCGCCAGATCGGGGCCGTACTCGCTTTCCCGTCCGGGGAAGGTGTCCTTGTGTTCGTAGGCTGTTTCGACGGAGCACATGCGGACCCACTGCTCGGCGATTGCTGGCAGGTCTGGTGTGTTGATGTCGACGATGGACCATCCTAGGGATCGCACGGTGTCGAGGACGTCTTCGAGCATCGTGCGTGTGGGATCGTCGAAGGTGGACATGAGCTCGCGGTCGACTCCGAGGCGTGGAACTTGCCGAAGCTCAATTTCGCGCACGTAGTGGGGAACCGGGACCACGGAGCTGGTGGGATCGCAGAGGTCTTGGCCAGCGATGACTTCTAGGATTGCTGCGCAGTCGATTGCGCTGCGGGCCATTGGGCCGATGTGGTCCATGCTGGCGGCCAGGGCGGTGATGCCGTGCCGGCTCACCCGTCCCCAGGTTGGTTTCATGCCTGTGACGCCGTTGGCAGCTGAGGGCAGTCGAATGGATCCTCCGGTGTCGGTTCCCAGCGCCCCGAAGCACAGTCCTGCGGCCGGGGCGACGCCCGATCCGCTCGATGAGACACCGGACCATGTGTCCTCGTCCCACGGATTGACGGGTGTGGGGAGGGAAGGGTGGTGGCCGGTGAAGGCTCCTTCTGTCATGGCTAGCTTGCCCATGATGACGGCTCCGGCGTCGCGGAGTCTGGTGACGACAGTCGCGTCGTACGTCGACATGTGGCCCGCGTGGACAGTTCCGCCGGAGGCGGTCGGTGCATCCGTGGTGTAGCACAGGTCTTTCACCGCTACGGGGACACCGTGGAGCGGTCCCCGATAGTGGCCACGCGCCAGCTCGGAATCGGCCGTCGCGGCTGCTTTGAGTGCGTTATCACCGGAGATATGTGCGTAGCTGTGCAGGCGAGTGTCGAGGGAGTAGATGCGGTTGAGGATCGCTTCTGTCACTTGAACGGAAGTGACGTGGCGGCTGCGGATCAGCTCTGCCAGGTCGGTGAGTCCGAGGAACGCGATGTCGTCTGGGTGCGGCATATCTCGTCTCCCTAAGGGGTGCGGGCTTATAGGTAGTGATGGTGATGGTGCCCTGTTCCGTCACATGGGGCGGCGTTTTCCAGGCGTGCTCGCTTTGCGGCCTGCGCAACAGAAGGGCTGATTGGGCAGCGGCGGCCTGGGGTTGTTTCCAGATGCCCGCCTGCGGGTGTCGAGGGACGCGACCGCGGTATCGGGCGCTGCGTGCGCCGCTTTGGAGGCAAAGGCCGCTTTTGGGGGCGCCGTGCGTCTGGACCCGGCGTGGACCCTCGTGGTCGAGTCGCCGAGGGGACGGTGCCTTTAGCGGAGCGAGGAAACACTGCCGACGGGCCGCCGAAGGGTGGGCTTGCTCGCGCCTTCCTCGGGGCGTCGATAACGGTGTGCACGGTGCTGGAGGCGGCGGTGCGGGATGTCGTAGACCTTCCCGCTCGTTGACCGGATAGTGGCGTCGGTTGGGCGAGGCCGCTGACACAACTCGAGCCCGCCACAGAAGGACACCGACCCCGCCAGTGCCGGGGTCGGTGTGTCGTCTTGGAGCGTAGCGGGAGTTCTAGAACAGGGTGGGGTGGTCTGGCGATGGGGTGATGCCTGAAGCGGCGGCGTACGCGTCGGGGTCCCAGCCGTGGCGGAGGGCTTGGCGTACCGCCACCGAGCGCGTCCTGCGGTCGTGTGAGGTGGCGGGCCTGCGGTTGTCGCCGGCGCGTCCGCACGCGACGGCGTAGCGCAGGTTCGCTGACTGGGTGGAGGCGACGACATGTCTCGGGTCGACGCGTACGCACAGGGGTTCATTGCAGCGGTGTTCGGCCACCACGCCCTCGGTGAGTTGGCCGGCGAGTAGGAGCGCGAAGCGGTGCCCGGATTCGGTGCGACTGACCCCACCTGACCTCCACGTCAGGCGGGTGTAGCCGTCGATGCCACTGATCGCTGCGATGTGAAACCAGCACCCGTCGCCGGGTGCTTGGACCACGCGGGACCAGAACGCGTCAATGGCTGCCTGGGTGGGCGGCAGGGTCGCGCTATAGGGACGCGACCGCCGCACCGCGCCAGACGGGACTGGAGCCGGCGCGATCAGGTTTAAGCCCGGCAGGGGGACCTCGACGCCGGCGAGGCTGTCGTGCAGGTCAGTGTGACTGGGCACCGTTGTGGTCCGAGGTCGTGTCCGACGCGTGCTCGTCCTTGTTGTCCGGCGTCTGGTCCCCGGTGGCGGTGCGGTTCTTCGCGGCGCGGATCGCGGCGCCGACATCGCGTGCGGACAGTCCGGTCATCTCGGCCAGATCGGACTGGGCGACACCGAGGTCCTTGAGTTCGATCAGCGCTTCCCCCAGGGCGGCCTCGGCGTCGGCGCGGGCATCGATCGCAGAGAACACCGCCACGAGCTTGGACTCGCGCTTGCGCGCCCGCTCGAGCTCGTCCGCCATCGCCTGGCGGGCGCGGGACCGCGCGGTCTGGGAACGTGAATCAGTCTTCGTAGCCATGGGTCAAACCTTAGAGCGCTCCTACGACACCCGCGTGCACCAACCACTCCCCTCTCCGACCACCGCTTTGGTCAGTCTGGACCGCATCCGTCCCCACTGTCGTGGCGAAAACCCACACTCGCTGCCGCTCGTCAAAGAGGCCTTACACAGTGGGCACTTCTAGTGAACGACGGGAACCCGCTGGTCACAGGGCCGTGCGCTGCGACGCGTAGACGCCCCGATCTGACCCGCATACGCTGGCGTGTGTGATGAGCCTTCGAGCGGTCCACGCCGGTACTGGTTACCAGTACCTGCTGCGCTCTGTCGCAACCCACGACGCCGATCCGCAGGGCATGGCCCTGTCGGACTACTACGCCGCTAAGGGCACCCCTCCGGGACGGTGGATCGGTAGTGGACTTCAGGGACTGAACTCCCAGTCCGTGGCCTCAGGGGCCACGGTCACCGAGGCGCAGATGGCCGCCCTGTACGGCGAGGGTATGCATCCGGACACCGACCAGATGATGGCCGACGGCCACAGCCTGTCGGCCTGCAAACTCGGCCGATCCTTCCCGATCTACACCGGCGGAGTCGACGTCCTGGAGGCCATCGCCGCGGCCGAGAAGTCGTTCCTCCACACCGAGGGCCGGCGCCCCACCACCGACGAGCGAGGACAGATCGCCGAGGGCGTCGCACGCCCGTTCTACACCGAGAAGTTCGGCTACGAACACGCCTCCGGTAAGGACGTCATCGCGTGGGTCAACCGCCAGCGCGACCAGGTGCGCCAGGCGGTCGCAGGGTTCGATTTCACGTTCTCCCCGGTGAAAAGTGTCAGCGTCTTGTGGGCGCTCGCCGATGAGAAGACCGCCTCCCAGGTGGCCGCCCTGCACCACCAAGCCGTGGCCGAAGCACTGGCCTGGGCCGAGGACAACGCCATCTACACGCGCGTAGGGACCGGCGGTATCAAGCAGGTCGCAACCGGCGGGATCATCGCAGCTGAGTTCACGCATTTTGACACCCGGTGCGGGGACCCGGACCTGCACTCCCACGTGCTGCTGGCCAACAAGGTCCAAGGCCCTGACGGGCGCTGGCTGTCTCTGGACTCTCGCGCAATCCATCAGATGCACCAAGCCATCTCGGCCCGGTATGACGCGATCTTGCACGACAAGCTCACGCGCCGAATGGGCGTGGAGTTCCAGGCCCACTACCCCCACCCAGACAAGGCGCCGATCTGGGAGATCTCTGGGATTGACCGTCGCCTGATTGAGGCGTTCTCCTCTCGGCGCACCCTGGCCCGCCCGGTCTATGACCGACTCGTCAGTGAGTACGTGGAGAAGAACAATCGGCAACCTTCGCAGCGGGCGTCCTACGCCCTGTGGCAGAAGGCGATCCTGGATACCCGCGACGCCAAGAAGCCCGCTCAATCTCTGGCCGAGCACCGCGCTACCTGGCGGCAGATGGCCGGACGAGTCGTCGGCAGTCACGCGGTGGACCGCGTGGTTGGCGAGGTCACCGGACAGGGTCCCAGTCAGGTGTCGCGGGAGTTGTTCGACGCCGAGGACCATGCCCGCTTGGTGGCCGAGCAGGCGGTTGAAGCGGTGACAGCGCGGCGAGCGCAGTTTCGCCGCTCTCACGTCGAGACCGCCGTGTCGACCGCGCTCAAGGGCTACCGATTCGAGGGCCCCGAGGCCCTGGACCGGGCGCACGAGCAGGTCATGGCCACCGCCATGGGAGAGCTCGTGGTGCAGCTGGCCCCGCCGGAGACTCTGGACCTTCCGGGTGCGTTGACCGGGCCGGACGGTGCCGGCATTGACCGGCACGCCAACGCCGAGAAGTACACCACTCAGGCAGTTCTCGACGCCGAAACCCTCGCCCTCGAAGCGGCCCACACGCCGGTCGCTGTGATCGCCACCCGCGCCGACCTCGACCGTGCGCTGAAGGCGCACGAGGACGCCGAAGGATGGACCCTCAATGCCGGCCAGACCGCTCTGGCGCAGCACCTCATCGGTGCCGGAACACTGCTTGCCGCAGGCGTCGGTCCGGCCGGAACCGGCAAGACCGCATCCATGAAGGTCGTGGCCCGCACCTGGCAACACACCGGCCGCTCGGTTATCGGCCTTGCTCCTTCCGCGGCAGCGGCCAGCGTCCTGGCCGACGACATCGGCACCGACTGCCACACCATTGACTCGCTGACCTTCACCTGGCTCGGCCGGCACCCGAATCTGCCCGGGAAATCGCTCGACGCACTGCCGGTCACGATCAAACCTGGGGACATGCTTCTGGTCGACGAAGCGGGCATGGCCAGCACCGAGAACCTGGCCGCGCTGACCGAGATCGCAGCCGAATCTGGGGCTATCCTCCGACTGATCGGCGACCCCAAACAGCTCGCGGCAGTCGAGACCGGCGGTCTGTTCGCAGACCTGACCCGCACCCCGGGAACTGTAGAGCTCCGAGAGGTGATGCGCATGGGCGCAGACACCGACCAAGCCGACGCGACCCTCGCCCTTCGCGAAGGCGACGCGGGCGCACTGGCTCTCTACAACGAGCGCGGCTGGATCACCGGCGGGCACCGGGAGCAGATGCTCACCGAAGCCGCTCAGGCGTTCCTGGCCGACACCAAGGCCGGCCGCCAGGCACTGATCATCGCCTCCACCAACGCCGACGTCGACACCCTCAACGAAGTGATCCGGGCCGATCGCATCGTCCACGGACTAGTCGACGACGCACACACCACCAGGGTCGCTCGCGGCGACACCGTCGGTGTCGGGGACACCGTCATCGCCCGCACCAACTCCAAGCTGTACGCAGATGACCGCACCTACCTCGGCAGGGTCATCAACGGACAGTTGTTCACCGTCACCGGCATCACCGACGACGGCTCTTTGGCGGTACGCGATCAGTCCACCGGGCAGGACATGCTCGTCCCCGCCAGCTACGCCGGCAAGCACATCCACCTCGGTTACGCCGCCACCATCCACCGCGCCCAGGGCGCCACCGTCGACACCACCCACGCCGTCATCGACACCTCCGTGGACCGTGCCGGCCTCTACGTCGCCATGACCCGCGGCAAACGAGAAAACCGCGCCTACGCCGTATGCGAACCCACCCTCGACCTCGGCGCCGAAGACGCCCACATGCACTCCGCCGGCGACCACCAAGCCCCAACACCCACGCAGATGCTGGCTGGCGTGCTGGCCCGCGACACCCACCAGGCCTCGGCCACCGAAACCCTCCGCCAGGAATACGCGGCCGCCACCAGCGACGAACGACTCGCCCAGCTCTACCGCCACGGCGTCGACCTCGCCGCCCGCGACTTCACCGCCGCCACCTTCCCGGCCTACATCGACGCACTACCGCGGGCCTACGCCCACCAGCTCGAGGCAGACCCCGACCAGTACCGGACCCTGGCCGACGCGTGGACAGAAGCAGCAACCCGAGGCCTCGACCCCCGCGACCTCTGGCAAGAAACCACCGAGAACCTGGATACGGCCAACCAGCCAGGCACCGTCATCGCCCACCGGATACGTCACGCGACGCGCGAGACCACCGACTCCGCAGCCCTGACCACTCCCCCGCCCGTGGCCCCGGGATGCGATACCGAACTGACCACCTGGCTTGCAGAGACCCATCGCACACTCACCGCCGAGCCTGCCGCCACGGCGGTAGCCCGTGCAGCGTCCTTCACTGCCGAGGACTTTGTCGCCTCCTACCTCGACTCCCGGTCCGCAGAACACGAACCCGGCCCGGACAACCACCCCACGACGAGCTCGCCATGGGGGCCATCACCCGACTCCTCCCCCGACCTGTGGTGACTCGCCCCTGCTCGAGCGGCGCTAGTGATCAGGCTGCGGCGCGGGCCCACTGGTGGGGTGCGAGCAACATGTCGGGGGCGGGTAGTGCCGCGCGGGCTGCGGCGACCAGTTCCCACCAACTGTCGGGATCAGCCTCGCGATGGCGATCTTGGGCAGCCATCGCCGCACCCCAAGTGGTGGCTGATACTGGCGGGCCGGTCGAGGTGGCGCCGTAGGCCAGCGCGATGTCAGTCGGATGGATCTGTTCAGCCTCAGCAGGATCGGGGAACTCGCCCCACTGAGCCAGCGCGTCGGAGCGCTCCGGCTGATGCCGGGTGGTGAACCACCACACAAACACCGCCGAATGCAGCCGGTACAGGCGCACCCGATCAGCGTGCGCACCGTCAACACCAGCAGCAACGGCCGCTCGCGCTAACCGCGACCGACTCCGGTACACGCGGCCGTCAGCGGTGCACAAACCCAGAGAGCGCAGTGCGCGCAGTTTGCTGCGCACCGTCGCCGGACAAACACCCAACCTGGTCGCCAGCTCACGCACCGATAAGCGGCCAGCGGACATGTGGGCCCATACGCGCATGCCCAACACCCCAAGGCGGCGGGCGTGCCAGATATCTTCCCGGGCGCACTCGAGCTCAGCGTCAAGCTGACTCTGCATCTCCGGGGTAAATACTGCGCCACTTCTTTGCTCCCCGCCCCCGGGGTTTACGATCCGCCACACTGCCGCCCAGGGGCCGGCCGCTCGCTGCACGCGGGCGACCCACCCCTGCTGGCCAAGGACTTTCAGTCGATCGGCGACGGCGTCTCTAGTCAGGCCGGCGGCGAGGGCCCAGTCCCGCTCGGACAGGTGCACCTCGGTGGCTGCGGCTGCGAGCGTGCGGGCTGCCAGTGCCAGGAGCACCAGGCGGTCCTGGGCTCCGGTCTTGCCAGCCCACCTGCCGGGCTGGGCGTCCATGCGGGTGAGCAGGTCGGCGACCAAGGCTTCGGCGAGTCGGCGGGCAGGCGAGGGTCCTGCCGTGCTGCGGTGGGTGTAGCTGGCTGCGGTGACGGCTTTGGCCCACTGGCGGGCCAACTCGGCTGCTGCGTCGAATCGAGGGGTGCGCTCGGTGCTACTGGTGCGGCTAGTCCGTACAAACTCCAGGCCGGGCCAACGGTCAGTGAAAGCGGCCTCGTGCACGTCGCGGTACTGCATCCGAGCGTGGGCGCAGGCCAACAGGATTGACCACCCCACCGCGGAGGCATCCGTGTGGGCAGTGATCGGGGCGCGGGCAAGGGCACGGATCTGAGGGTTCAGGGGGCGTCTGGGTCCGGAGAGGTACGGATGGCCTTGTGCGTCGACGTGCACAGGAACCGGGGTGCTCCCAGCACCGGCGGTGGAGGTGCCCTTGGTCTGAGGGGGTTGTGTCAGCTGCGTGAGAACTGCGCGCAGGCTTCGCAGGGACACCGGGCGGATATACGGATCTGTCAGCGGTACTGCTGTGCCGCCGGCGCGGTGGGGCGAGCCCGGGGCGCGGACACAACCGGTGCGCGAGTTGGACAGCGGGCCCCGATCCAGCGAGGGCCACGCGGCAGCGAAAGCGTCGATGATCGGTGCCAGGCGGTGCGCGGAGATGGCGGTGCTCAGCCGGATCCATACGTGGTATCCCCCACCAGGTCCTGACGAGCACACCAGGTGCTCGACGCCCGCGCCAGTCAAGGCAGCCGTGCACGCGGCGAGGTCTGTGTCCGCGGTTGAGCCAGCATGGTGAGCGTCAAAATCCAGGGCGAGGAGCCGAAACTTGCCCGATTCATCGGTCAAGTGCAGCGCGAAAGGCGTCCCCTCCCCCGGCGCGCCGTCGGTGAGACGTCGCGTGGCGGCGAAGGTATGCGCCTTGTGCGAGTCGACACGCACATACGGGCGCGGACTCCACGCGCACACCACAGAGTCCCACCACCAGGTGGAATCGAGGGATATGACGTTGTCACGGTCAGAGCGAGACACGCCGATCGGATCGACTGGACCATCCGATGGGTATGACTTACTCTGAGAGGTGCCTGGAAGCACAGCTCTCCTAATCGGTGAGCAACACCGAGTTCGAGCGGTAACTCGAACTCTTGACTTTCGATCCCGGTCCACCTGCCAGTGGGCCGGGATCAGTCATTTCAGGGTTGCGGGGTGTTCAACTGTTGGCCGGGCGCGGGCCGGCCACCGCTTCACGCTGAAATTGCCTCCTCATCTGCAGGTGGAACTACGGCCTCGGGCAGGCCAAGATTGATGGCGGCGAGGTCAGCCAAGTATTGAGACATCGAGACGCCTCTAGACCTGGCTTCCACCCGAAGTGCCTCGTACACCTCAGGGGCCATACGGACGGGCACGCGCATGCGCTCGCCGAATGACGGTCGCCCGGGGCCCCGCTGCTTCGTCGCCATGGGAGGAAAACTCCCACACTTGGCGCCACAAATCCTATCGACACGCCTAGGTGAGGTGGAGTTTTTGGCGCCGCCTACGGCTCTGTCGGCGGTCAGCGGCTGCGGCACACCCGCAGCGGTATATCCCGCAAAACCGTCACCGGTGTATACCGCAACACCAGTATCGGTCTAACGGTTGTTACGGATGTACCGCTACCGGTCCAAAGGTATTTCGGGATGTTCGGCGTGGCTGGCGCGCTCCTGTGCTGCAGTTTTGGTATCAAGGTGATGACCACAATAGGTACAGCGGTATCGCGGTATAAGAGGATTGAGGTGTAGCGGGTTTTGAAGATTGCGGTAGTTAACACCAAGGGTGGCGTCGGTAAGACGACCACCGCCATTTACCTAGCGACGGTCGCGAGTGCGCAGGGCAAGTCGACTGAGTTGCTAGACGCGGACCCTCAGGGGTCGGCCACTAGCTGGGCTGAGATTGCGACGGAGGGGAGTGCGCCTTTGCCGTTTCAAGTCTCGCCCGCGAACAAGATCACGCTTTCGCGCGCATCTAGTAGCGACATCACAGTGATCGACACGCCTCCGGGTGCTGCTGACATCATTCAGGCCGCGATCGATGCGGCTGATGTTGTCGTGGTCCCCACTGCGCCGTCTGGGTTGGACCTCCAGCGCGTCTGGCCGACGTTGGAGGCTGCTGCACATAAGCCAGCTGGCGTCCTTCTCACGAGCGTTGAGCTCGGCACTAAGCTGCTCGAGCTCACAAAGGAGGCCCTTGAATCGGAAGGGGTGTTCGTATTCGAGAATGTGATTGGGAAGCGACAGGCGATACGCCAGTCATTCGGCACATGTCCAACAAGCTTCTTCGGCTATCGAGATTTGATGGACGAGATCGTTGAGGTGACTAAATGAGTGGCAAATCGGAACCGGTGAGCCGTAGTTTGCGCCCACGGGCCGCTGCTCCCATCCGGCCGGTCTCGGAAACGTTCTCTGCTTCTGAAGCCGCACGTCCGGCCGGTCCTCGGCGTACGAAGACATCTCTAGCGCTTGATGTTGAGGTGTACCGGAGAGCGAAGATCGCGGCTATCCAACAAGGGGAGACCGTGTCTGAGTTTATCGAGGCAGCTATTCGAAACGCACTTCCTGAGTAGTCTCGCCAGAGGTAAAAACCGTCGTCGGTAAAAACGGATCGAGGTATATACCGCTGACGGTGTCGGCCACCGAAGAGATCGTGATTCTCAGGCTGGCAGGCAAGTCCGGTGCGAGCATCGAGCACGGGCGTCTAGCCGCGTGACGAGCCCGCCCTGTGATGAGGGGGAGTTGGCAACCAGCGTCTGAACTGCGAACTTTCCATGTTCGCGTTCGCCGGCAATTGTGGGTTGAGCCCGATTGGTAGTTGGCCGTGCTGCCGGTCGTGCCGGCCGGAGCTGCTCCTGTTGTTTCTGGGTCGCCTTCCCGCTGGCAGAACTCTTGGTGGCCGGGCCGCGTTGCCCCACGGGTGTTCCCGCATATCGGTGCAGTCGGTGACTGGATAATTTTCATGCCGTTAGTGGGCCGCCCTTGGTGGCGTCGAGACCCTGGGTAACGAGCAGTTCTAGCAGCTTCGGCTTGTCTGCTTAGGCGTTGGATCCTGCCATCGCGAGCCGTGCCGGCTGCGGATTGTCGAAACGCGTCCTATCTGCGTCGGCGAGTGGTGCCTCCTCGAACGCCCGGTGGCGACTTGGCGTGGGACGGAGTCACTTGTAGACGTCGCCGCGGTGACCGATGCGCAGCACAAGTACGACGAGGGCGTCGTCTTCGATGTCGTAGATGATGCGGTAGTCGCCCACGCGGATTCGGAGTTCGCCGTCGCCTCCGGCGAGCTGAATCGCGCCAGGCGGTCGCCGGTGTCACCGCGAGGGCTTCGATGGCGCGGACGATTCGCTTCTGCTCGGTGGGATGAATTTTGCGCAGGGCTTTGGCGGCCGAGGGCTTATAGGAGATCGAATAGGGCATCAGGCAAGCGGGTGCGCAGGTCTACAGGCCCAGTTCCGCCATGAGGTCCTCGTGGGAGATGCTGTCGTCCTCGCGGCGAGCGGCAGCCGCGGCTTCCACGTCGGCCTGATCCTCCAGGGCCTGTAGGGCGCGGTCGAAGAACTCCGGCGAGACGACAACGGCGCGACGACGGCTGCCCCGGCTAAGGATCTCCACCGGCGCCCGCTGCGCGGCATCGAGTAGCTCGCTCTGATGAGCGCGGAAGTTGCTAAGCGTCGTGGTGACCATGCCACCAATAGTACATCTTGTACAACCAGTGGTCCAGTGGCCTGCACGCGACATGGGCGCCGAGTCTGCTTCGAGGCTTCTACCCTGTGGGTTTGACGTAATCCAACATTATCGGCGCATTCTTGGGGCGGCCCGTACGTAGTCACGCTTATCGGGAGATTCGTAGATAAGTGCGATGACGAACTGGACCTGACGTCGTTTATGTGAGGACGGCTGCGGGGAGCGTGGCGATGGCTGGCGACCGTGGAGTGATCACCGAGCCTGGTTAGTCGGGTTGATTACTCGGCATTCCGAGGATGATTGAGTGCATGGCGAATTTCGCCTTCGCCTGTCGTGCATCAATCGAATAGTCCTCCCGTTCCGGGAGATCTTCGACCGACGGTGGATCCTGGAACTGCGTGGGGTCCCAGTGCTCGCGCGGGTAGATCTCCTCGAACGGTTTGTAATAGAAGCCCTGCAGGTCTTCTCGCATATCGCTGTCCTTGGCCACCATGCGAGCTGCCACGTCGAGCTGGGTCAGCCCCTCGCTGTCGATGCGGCGTCGCAGCTCTGTGTACATGTCGGTGGTCAGGAAATGGATGAAAGTTAGTACTTGCCCCTCCTGATGCGGTTGCGGGGAAGTCATATCATCCATGCACATTCTCAGTACTTCGTCACGAACATCGGTGATGGCGGAGGCGATCGGGGCAGGGTAGTTGTCGCTGCCACGGCGGAACATAACGAGTACCTGTGTGATGGCGCGCAGACTGAAACGCTGCCGTATCTGGTTCACTACCGCGCGAGCGACGTCGGTGTCCGAGCTGGCCTCTATAGCCCGCTCAAAGAGTATCGCAGCGATTTCTTGATTGGCACTGAGCCAGGACAAATCGCCGTGCTCGTTAAGCAACGATGGCCATAGATGCTCGAAGGCGGCCAAGGCGCTCTCCGGTGAGGCATTGGTGACGACGCGTCCGAGTTCGCGGCGCAGCTTTCGTAGGGCGAGTTGCCGATTGTCACCGCCAGCATCGATGAACGTGCGCAGTACGCAGCCTTGACGGAGGCTTCCTTCGCTGAGCAGCGAAGATACTTCTTCTGATGCTGTGACATCGCTGATGTCACCGACAGGCAGGGTGAACATGAAGTAGCGGTCGAAGAACTCGTCGTGGTGCACCTGCAGGGTTGTGGTGAGTGGGCGCGTGCGGGAGGGCCTCTGGTGTGGCAGCTTTGGAAATAGGTAGACCAGGATCTGGTAGACGTCAGCGAGCTCGGGTTCGCTCATTCCGGGGGCTTCTTTGCGAAGGCGGGTCAGCCAGTCCTCGGCGGTGTCGCGCCCGTTATTTGAGGACACCAGATACTGGGGGGGTTCCCCGACGAGCTTGGAACGCCACGCTGGCAGGCGATCGTAGATCCGCTCGTGGTGCAGTCGCAGATAGGTGACCAGCGCCGCGTCGAGAAGATCGAGGTGCCCTCGTCCGAGTAGAGCCATCAGAACGTCTACTTGAGCGCACCAGCGGTAGATCGCCCGCAGTGTGGTGTTGTCGATGGACGGGAGCAGGTCCAGTAGCTCGTCGATGAGATCCCACTCTCGTCCATTGCTGGGATCGGTGCCGGTGAGGTCACATCCGTATCGGTGGGCGATGGCGGTGAGTTGCTCGGTGACTTCACGGCGACTGTGGGCAGACTGCAGTGGCGGGAGCTCGAACGGGTACTGCACGATCTTCTCAAGGTAGGCACGAGCTCGGTCGGGGTCCTTGCCTGCGAGATCGGACGCTCCTATCAGGTCCAGCACGGTGCGCTTGTCATAGGAGAGCAGGTAGTGGACACCGGGAAATCTGCCGAGTAGCCGGACCGCTTTCATCACCGCGAGTAGTTCGTCGGTGTGCAGTCGGTCGAGGTCGTCGACGATCACCAAGACCTTCGCGCCGGTGCGTCCAATGGCCTTCGACATCGCCGCGAACTGCTGGCGGAACGGATTGGGAGCGGGAGTGTAGTTTTTAAGCTCGTCCAGGGTGGATGAGGTAGCGGTATCAGCGATCTTCTGCCAGGTCCCGGAACCAAGCTTCTGGTCTAAGTATCCCTCGGCTGCTGTCCTGATCACCGAGGTCGCCACCGGCGTCGCGGACATCAGCATTGCGCGAGCTGTCTTTCCGCGCTTGCTCTTTTTGGGCATAGCAGATGCGATGACTTCGTAAAACTCGCCGGTCAGTGAGTCGAGGTCGGTTGTTGCCCAGGGGGTGAACTCGACAGCCACCCACTGCTTGTCGTCTTCTAGCTCAAGCCGAATCATGTTCAATACCGACGTCTTTCCAGCGCCCCAGGCGCCGGAGAGCCCGAAGGTGACGCTCTGTCCGGTTCCGGCCAGGCGGATACGATCTGCGATCCGGCGGGAGAACTCACTGCGTTGGAGCTTGTCCTGCTCGAACGAAGTGATGTGATTGTCGGTGTTGACGGGGTCAGCGGTCATGTCGCGAATGGAATCACACCGCTTCGATCGGCTGGCCAAGTGGCGCGATTCGGGACGGTTCCCGAGATCCGTTTGAGTGGCTTCCTGCGGGAACGGGTGGGCATCTTGACCATCGATGTTCAGGACACCTCACGGGAGCGGAGCCCACGTGGCCCACCAGACACGCCCTTCTTCGGTCTCGCTGGCGGAATTGGGGGACAATCTCCGAATGACACAGCCTGATTTTCGCTGGTCGCCGCGGACTGAAGCCGAGCTCCAGATGGCGCTGACCAGTGGACTCCTCGAAGAGACTCACTATCTGGACCTGAAGCGTGAACTCGCTCCTGGGCGGAGTGGGAGCAAAGGCATAGCTAAGGACCTTGCGGCGTTTGCAATCGACGGCGGAATGATCCTGGTCGGCGTGGATGAGGGCGAGGACCCGACTCAGCCACCCTCACTCACTCCGCAACCCCTCGACGGCATGGCCGAGCGAGTAGAACAGATCGCCCAAGCGGCGATCTCGGACCCTGTCCGGGTGCAGACCACCGCAATCCCATCGACCGATGAGCCGTCGAAGGGGTATCTCGCTATACGGGTCAATCCGTCACCGCGGGCACCACACATGGTCGACGGCCGGTACTACGGGCGAGGAGACAAGACCAATGTAATTCTGTCTCACGACGACGTGATGCGACACCACAGACGCCTGCTAAGCGACCGGTCGGATCTCCAACTGGAGGCGAAGGAGCTCCTGGATGAGATCGACCCGACGGCCTCACTGATTGCCTTGATCGCCGACCCCATCGGATTAAGGGACGACCTCCTTGTCGAGCTCACTGGCGATCCCAACTGGGAAAACCAGGTGGCAGCGATTCTCCAGCAAGCTGATCAGACAGCGAAGGGTGCCGACTACCCTCCGTACATTCGTGCGACCGGGTTTCAACGGCGGGCCGAGGGGGTCGCTGTTACCGATGGGATGCACAACGCCACCAGGGAGTTCAAAGGAGACGGCCGCGCTGCCGAGCTCGTATTCCACGAGACGGGCCGGCTGACACTGATAAGTGAACGAGCAACGTTCATGCACACACGGCCCGTTCAACCGGAACCGCCGGCGGCGAAGCTGATCTTCGAAGAGTTGATCGTAGCCAAGACGGCAATTTTAGTGGCGGTGACTGCTGAGACAGCGAAATTGACGCAGTACCGTGGGTCCTGGCGGTTTGCGTTGTTGGTCCGCGGGTTGAAGGGGGGGTCGGCATGGATTCTCGCGGATAGCTTCGGATTCTCCAACGGCTCCGGATACACCGCTGACACCTACGCGAGAGAGACCGAAGCGGCGTTCGCGGACATCGCTACCGATCCGAATGCCGTCGCGAGGGACCTCACTATGCCGCTTCTGCGGAGCCTGGGTGTGCACACCCATAGCAAATTTCAGTGGATGCGGAACGAGCAGGCACAGGAGAAGCACTGAAGCACCAGTTCGCCAGTGCACCAGTGTCCTCGGTCCTCATCGACCACGGAGCCAGCGGCCGTAGCTTCGGTGTGTCATCGGGTACGCCCGTGCGGGACGGATGAGGGCTCGCCGTTCCGGCTGTGTCACAGGGCGGGTGTCGAGATTAAAGACACGCATTTCCGTCGGGTCTCGAGTGCATTGATACACATTCTCGGCATCGGGACGGTGCGCGGCCGTTCGGGTGCCGGGGGTAAGACAAGCGGCCCAGTCGGCTCGGCACCTCGTCGGCCTTCTGCCAGCTCTAGTCGGTGATGTTCCAGTTCCAGCCGCCGCCGTCGAGGGCGGCGGGTTGGAGCTGCAGTTTGGCGACGTTGGTGGGGACTACGAAGTCGATGGTGTTGCGCACCTTCTCCCCAGCGTTGATGCCGTACATGAGCAGTGAATAGTCCGATCCTGGGCAGTTCGCGGTGACGTCGAGTGAGCGCAGCGTGTAGCCGTCGTCAGTCAGTGCCGACCAGGAGCCGAGATTGAACACGTCCAGTGCATCCGGGTAGGCGATCTCCTGGCGGGCCCTAGCCTCGATCTCCACGCGTACCAGCTCGTAGTCGCCCTCCGGGGAGTGAGAGTCGCAGGAGTGGCGGGACACGGAGTTGACGTCGAACTCCAGGTCGCAGTCATCGCGGCCCGTGCAGCCAATCAGTCCGCCTTTCCCTGCCGGCTGCTCGATCATCTCGCCGGCGCTCATGTACTCGTCGCTGTCCGACGTCGTCGGCGAAGGCGACGACTCGGTGGGGCTCGACGCCGTACTTGTCGACGAAGTCGATTCTGACGCTTCCTGTTCGGGGCTCGACGAGCACCCGGATACCAGCATCACTGCGGCAACGACCGCGACTACAGAACGCACACTGACCTCCCAGGTAGATGCCCATGTTGTAGCAGGCCGGACCGACAGGGCGGGGCCGGATAGTGACGTTCGCACCCGTCGACGACGACTGCTGCGCCTGGAACGCGGGGCAGAGGGCGGAGTCAGCAACCCACCCCACTCCGCTGGCCCCGGGTCTCATCGGAGGGGGGTTCCAGCTGGCGCTGGGGCCCGCCGACGCCATCGGCAGGTGCTTCCGCAGTCGCGATGTATCGCTGGGTGCCGCATGTGGTTTTGAGATCAGACCTGCCCGCTCAGTGTCTCGCGGGTGCGTGCGGCGTGTTGGTGTCGGTAGAGCGTGGCGCGGGACCACCCGACCAAGCTGGCGGCTTCCTCGGCGGTGCGTCCCTTCTTTCGGGCGTCCTGGGCGATCTCGAGCTTTTCCGCGATCACCGCCGGGTCAACAGGCGGCCGACCGAACCGAGTGCCGTTCTGTCTCGCTGCGGCGATGCCGGCGTTGACTCGCTCGGTGATCAGTTCGCGTTCGTACTCTGCCAGCGTGGCGAGCATGCCCAGCATCAACCGGCCTGTGGTGGTCTCTGGGTCGATGCCGTCCGAGAGGGATCGGATCTTCACGCCCTTGTCGCGAAGGAGGTTCACGGTGTTGAGGACATCGATCAGGGAGCGGCCGAGGCGATCGATGCGCCACACCACGACGGTGTCGCCGGACTCGACGTAGTCGAGCAGTCGCTTCATGCCCGGGCGTTCGATCGCGGTCCGGCTTCCCGAAGTGACATCGGAGAACACATCCCGCTTCTGCACCCCGGCCACAACTAAAGCATCCAGTTGCAGCTGCGCATCCTGACTGGCGGTACTGACGCGGGTGTACCCCAAGTGCCTCATGGCTCGATTGTGCCCCACAAACCCCTGCCGAGGCGCCGCGTGCGACAGTTCTCGTCAAGACGACTTGGCGAGACATTCTGAAGAGTCCGTTCGCCCAGGAAAGGGGCGCAGCGCCAGCCAGGGCGGGGGAGCGGGGCGAGTGTCTCGTAAAACTATAGGTTTTTGACGCGGCGAGATTGCCGTGCCGCTGACCCGTCCCCGGGCAGGGGAGTATGAGGATTCCCGAACGGGCAGGTCTGTACAGCCGACCAAGGTTGCCGCCCTGGACACTACGAGCGATCGGGACTACTTGATGCTCGGATGGCGCTCGAGTGCAAGGATGTGGCCGTGAAAGAAGAAGCTCGCAAATGCGAACGGTGCAATCAGAAGTGGTTTGCTGAGAGGCCAGTCAAGGCGCCCAAGCCGCGTTGGTACGACGAGGGTGGAACTCCGTGGGGGAGTGGAGCCGCGCGAGTCGCTCGTCTTCAGGGGAACTACGAGCGATCGCTGGCAAGTCAGGAGCGTTGGGCACGTTGTCCGAACTGTGGCTCAGTGAAGGTCGCCACGGTCAGCCAGCAGGGTTTTGTTCCCACAGGAGCTGAGTCGGCTGGCATTGCTTCAGGTCCGATCTCGACAACCGAGTCTTCGCCAGCCACGGTTACGCAGAGCGATCGAAAGCAGTCGAACCCTTTCTGGACTTGGCTGAAGGCGTTCATGAGTGTTCATTGGCGCATAGTGCTGGCGATCTTCTGCACCATTGGCGTTGTCGTTTTTCCTTTCGCTGGTGAAGGTACTGGTGAAAAGATCGGAGGCACGCTCATGTACCTTATCGGGGCGGTGGTCTTCTGGACCTTGCACCGGCGGCATGCCGCGACCAAATTGGTCCCCAAGTCGGAGACTGCGCCTGAGCTGCGCGATCGGCTAGATATTTCGATCGATGATGGGTGGTCGAGGAGGCTATCCAGCTGCCGTGAAAAAGCAAGCGTCTTCAACGAGGTCGGTTCCGCCACTAAATCTGAGACCGTGAAATCCTGGCTGTCCTCAATGTCGGACGAAATTGATGCGCAATTGGTCTTGGCGGACGATCTGGCGGCTCTCGGTAGATCGCTTGAGCCTCAGTTTGATGGCAGTGACGAGCCGACAAACCCGGCAGCAGCCGAAGCATGGTCCCGGCTTGAAGAATTTGAGGTGGGTCTCAACGAGGCGATTACTGGAGCGGCGCAAGTGCGCCTCAACTCGTTATCGCCGGCCAACAACCTTGAGTCAATTCGAGGACAGCTCGACATGCTCAAGAGCCAACTTCCCACGCTGGATCCAAGGTGAGCTCTGCCCTAACGGTCGCGGCGAATGTGTCTCTCGGTCGGGGCTCCGTAGAGCCTGTCGTAGGGAGTTCACGGACGATCAGGTCGGTGAGCGCGCCTGCGTGAGCCCTGAGCTGTGGCTGACCGATATCACGAAGCGCTGTACAGCTGAGGGCAAGCTCTACCTGTGGACGGTGGTGTCTGGATCGGGTGAGTGTCAGCGTCAGCTGCACTGTCCGCCGGGAGTGTTTTGCAGCTCCGGTGAGATGGCTGCAACCCATTGGTCGAGGCGAGTAGTCGCTTCCTCGAAGGTCAGCCCTTCTAGTGCGAGGGCAACGACGATTGTGCCGGTGGTGGTGGGAACGTATCCGACCTGTCGGACGAGGTATCCGGCACCCGTCGCAGATGGTCCCCAGCCACTTTTAAAGGAGGCGCCTTCGATTTGGCCAAGCCCCCATCGTTGATCGGTGTGAATGCGGCCCATGAGGTCCCGCACAGGGCTGATCGCTGGGTCACAGGCCATCGCGGCGAGGGTGTGTGCCTGGTCGGTCAAACTCCACTGGGTTTGTCCGAAGACTGAGAAACCGGGCCGCAGCGGTGTGGTGGGCACGACCGAGGGATCACCGTATCGGTCGAGCACCGCCGTCACGCTCGGTCCAGCTTGGTCAGGAGGGCCAAGTGATTGCCACAGAGCGTCGGCGGCTTGATTGTCGGAAGCGGTGATTGCCCGGGCAACGTTGTCTGACTGCTCTGGATGGACGGCCAGAGCCGCGATCGCGAGGGGAATTTTCGACGTGGACCATGCCGGTCCTGCGGTCCATGACCCGGCAGTCCTCGCGGGGCCACCGCGGCCAACCGGGGTGATGGCGATGCCGCCGCCAGTGGGGACCTGCAGACTGCCCCCACCTGTCGAGATGGTGGGCGAGGTGGGAGGGCCCTCCTCAGTCGGAGGAGGCGACGTACCGGAGGGTGGGACGGTGGTGGTGGTAGTTACCCATTGCACCGACGGGCTCTGCTCAGCGGTGTCACCAGGTTGTAGCCCGCATCCCGTCAATGCGACCGCCGCCACCGTGGCGACGACGCTCAGCGCGCGGCCGGGGGTGCGGGTCAATAGATGTAGACCAACGCATTGTTGCCGCCCGAGCAGGTGACCACACTGCTGCCGGTGCAGTACATGGAATAGCTTGACCCAGTGGCGGGACTGTAGGCGGTCACGGAGGTTGGGGAACCGAAGTTCCCGGCGGCGATGTATGCCGATCGGACCGAGGCTGCGAACGAGCAGGAGGTGTTGCCCGTCCCGGCCGCTGAGCGTGAGTAGCGACCGCCGCCGGCGTCCGAGCACAGGGCTGAACCAGCTGGCGCCTCGACTTGTGGAGCTTCCGCAGCCGGTTGCACTTGCGATGCCGGCGCCTGAGCAGGTGCCGCCTGCGCTGCCGTCGCAGTTGCGGTCGCGGTCGACGTCACCACAGGGGCGGACGTCAGCTGGCTTGTGTCGCGTCCGAGCAGAAGGTAGGCCACCAGTCCCGCTAGCCCCAGAACTCCAATGGTCAGAACGGTCAGTAGCACCACAGCGCCAGTGGGGAGGCTCCGCCGATTGCCGGGATTGGCGTACAAACCTGGATTCGGCTCTGTTTGCCAAGACGCCGGAGGAAACGAATCCGTCCTCGGATTCGGACCATGCGAGTCGGGATAAGACATATCGACGCCCTTCATGGCTGACAGCAGCACTCTTCTTGACCGAAAGTGAGCTTACGTCACTAAATGCTAACTAACGGCGTCCGTGTTCCATCGATGAACGGTCTCGGAGCCCAGCTGGAGAGCCCTCGAAACCCTAGCTTGTCATAAAGTCTGGATGTCGGCGGGTGGAGGGTCCGCAAGGGTCCTTCACCAGTAGCGGTGCGCTTGGGGAAGGTGGCATGGAAGAGGAGCTGGGGTCGATATACGGATCGGGCGACTGCACCCCCTTCTCACCCGTGTCGGTTCCACCGCTCTGGAAGGCTGTTCGGTGGGGCGATTGAGCTTCTCGATGGGCAATGTCTGGTAGGGCACGGCGCAGTCGAGTGGCGAATCATTAATCGATCTCTATCGCTGCGGCGATGTGGGCGTGGGGTCAGCCGGACTTGCCGGTTAACGATCAGACGGCGGCCGTCGCTGGTCAGTCGGATGTCACGGTGGGAGATGAGAACCTCCGGCTGGAGTGGGCCTTAGGCAGCCGTATCCCAACCGGAGGTTCTCGTTCGCAACCAGGCTCGCCGCAACCAACGTCCTGGCCGGGGGCATCTAGTAGGCGCCGAGATCGCGCATCTCGAAGAGTCTGCGGGGGTTATCGACCGTGATCTCGGTTACGTGCTCCTCGGAGAGCCCGCGCTCCAACAATGCCGGCACGACCTTGAGCTTTGCATCGGTGTAGAGCGGCTTCACCGGGAACTCGGGTATGACGTCGGTGAAGACCGTGTCATCGTTCCCCAAGAGAATCTGGGCTGAGTAGCCCATCTCGCAGAGCTGGATGATGCGGCTGATCCGCTGCTCCCAGGCCCAAGGGAAGATGTGCCCCAGGCCGACGGTGTCGAAGCCGATGAAGGAGCCCTTGTCGAGCACCTTGACGAACTCCTCGATCGGAACCTCCGGCGGCGTGTAATCGGCGTGACCGAACTCGACCCGGCGGAGGTCGACGCCTTCCTTCTCGAGCGCGGCCTGCTGGTCCTGAATGCTGAGGATGCCCGGCCGGTCGCCCGATGACGCAGAATGAGTCGTGATAGGTGCCCCGGTGCGACGGTGCGCTTCGGCGGATGCTGCGATGATCGCCTGCACGCCCTCGTTGATTCCGAGGTGATCGGAAGCGAACTTGATGATCCCGGCCTTCACACCTGTGCCGGGAACGCCCTCTTCGATGTCCTGTACCAGGACGTCCGCCAGCCTCGGCGGCTTGGTCTCGAATGCGTCCGGGAACATCAGTCCCAGCTCGAAGATGGGCGGCAGATCCCTCCACGTGTACCACCCGGTGGTCACGATGATGTTGACCTCGGTCTGCGCGGCGATCTCCTTGACCCAAGGAACATTCCTGCCGATGCCCGGGATGACTCGGTCGACGATCGTGTCGACGCCGACTGCTTTTGCCTCGTTGAGCGCGTCGACGGCTTTCTTGATGCGAGCCGCCTTGATCTGCTCTTGCTCCGCGGGGTCGGCCGAACCGGTCAGGCTCAGATGTGGCCAGTTGAAGTCGACCTCCATCTGGTTAGGACCAATGATTGCCTCTGCCCCGCTCGTGAAACCCATGTCAGCGGCGTCGATCTCGTCGCCTCGAGCAGTTGGTACTAGAGCCATGTCATCCTCTTTCCTGGCACTGATCTGTTTGCTTGATCGCAGTCAAACAGAGTGACGTACGTCATGCGATCCACCGACCCGACCCGGGCACGTGGTGCCGCTGCGCGCGCGTCCCGGCAGCCCGCCACAACAAACTGCCGTTAACTTACCGTTCCATATAGTTTCCCCTTGTGACTCTTCACCGTGAGCTTTCCTCCCCGCGCCGCTGGGCGGCGCTCGCCGTGCTCGTCAGTGCTGTCCTGCTCCTGGCCATCGACGCCACCGTGCTCTACCTGGCCGTTCCCTCGTTGACGGCGGATCTGAACCCGACGGCGAACCAGATTCTGTGGATCGGGGACGTCTACTCGTTGGCCATCGCCGGTCTGCTGGTCACGATGGGCACCCTGGCCGACCGGATCGGCCGCAAGAGGTTGCTTATGATCGGCTCCGCGGCATTCGGTCTCGCCTCGCTGCTGGGTGCCTTCGCGCCCAACGCCGAGCTGCTCATCATGGCGCGACTCCTGCTTGGCGTTGCGGGCGCCACTATCATGCCGTCGACCCTGTCGATCATCCGGGCGATGTTCCCTGATCCCACTGAGCGGACCCGCGCCATCGCCATCTGGTCCGCGGCGTCAGCTGCCGGCATCGCGATCGGACCCCTGGTTGGTGGCGCCCTCTTGGAGAACTTCTGGTGGGGCTCGGTCTTCCTCATCAACATCCCGGTGGTCCTGGTGACGTTGACTGCTGGCGCGTTCCTGATCCCGGAGTCCCGCGACCCGAATCCCGGGCGGTTCGACATCATGTCGTCGTTCCTGTCGTTCGGCGCCATTGTCCCGCTGGTCTACGCGATCAAGCACGGTGTCGACCACGGTCTCGACGCCATCACGGGGGGAGGTCTGGTACTCGGAGTGGCGGTCGGTGCCGTCTTCGTCCGCAGGCAGCGTCGGCTGACGAGTCCGATGATCGACGTGACGCTTTTTCGCAACCCGTCGTTCAGAGGCGCGGTCGGTGCGAACGTCGTCGCGATCTTCGCCCTCACCGGCCTGCTGTTCTTCTTCTCTCAGTACCTCCAGCTTGCGCGGGGCCTCAGCCCGCTCCGCGCCGGACTCGCCGAGCTTCCCACGGCGATCGCCTCGATCGCGGTGGTCGCCATCGTCGGGCTAGCGCTCCGCCGCCTCGGCCGCGGTCGTGCGGTGGCCGTCGCCCTGCTCGTCTCGGCCGGCGGGATGGCACTCATCGCGCAGGCCGTCGACTCGGCGCCTCTGCTCCTGGTCTGCCTCTCGCTGATCCCGGTGGGTCTGGGCGTCGGCCTCGCGATGACCCTGACCACCGACGCCGTCGTGACGGCGGTCCCGCCGCGCAAGGCCGGAGCCGCTTCGGCCATCGCGGAAACGGCCTACGAGCTCGGCGTCGCACTCGGCATCGCCGTGCTGGGTTCGCTGGTGACAGTTGTGTACCGCTCGTCGTTGAGCCTTCCCGCGGGTTCCGAGACTCCCGCCGTTCGTGAGTCCCTCGCTTCCGCTCTTCAGAGCGTCCCGGCGGAGTCGCATGTGGCGGATATCGCCCAGGCGGCGTTCGCCCAGGCCATTGAGAAGGCGTCGCTGGTCGCCGGCCTGCTCCTGCTGGTCGCCGCGGTGATCGCCTGGGGGACGATTCCGAACGATCGTGGAGCCGCCAAGGACCCACACGACGAGCCCGGCGACTCCGAGCAGGCGGCCGGTGACGACGCGCCGGTCTGCGGCTGAGTTCGGGAGGCCGGTGTGAGCTCGTCGGTGATTGTGGTGAGCCTCTCCGCAGGCGCGCTGCTCCCGCACTCTGGACGATCTGAGGCCTCGCGCTTCGAAGCCGAGTGGAGCCCGGTTTATCCGTCCGCGAGCACAGGTTCGTGGATGTCTGCGGGGGCCAGTTCGCCCGGTCGCCGTGCGGTGGTGCGGGTCACGTGGCGTGTCGGTCGTTGGTGCTCGCGCCAGCGAATGGTCACCGTTGCACCTGTGCGTCCGACAGCTGCGGTGAGGTCGACGTGACGCAATATCCCTCGCTCCGAAGTCCCCGCGCTCTCCGCGCGGGCCGTGGACGAGTCTCGGGAGCCGACTCGTGCCGCGGCCGAGTAATCGGGCCTTCGGGCAGCCAGTCCGCCACCGACGGCGGCGTCATCATCAGCTGCTCGCGATCGGCAGCCACGAAGTTGTACGCCATGCCCGCAATTCTGAAGTACCCGGCCTGCCAGTCCGCCGCCAAACGCGCTCATCACTCTGATTCGTACTTCGTGACCTGTGGAAACTCAGGTCACGGGCTATTTCGCGTTGTCCGGCTGAAACCGGCTGGTCGTCTCATCCTTGACTATGGAATCGCCCTTGCTCACCAGTCCCTGCTCCTGGGCTGCGGCAGTCAGACGACTGACGGGCGTTATCGCGAGACCAGCCAGTCACCTCGATGGCCTGATTGAGAATCACACCCCTTGTCCTTCATTCGACGCAGCCTTCGCGAACCTCGTGGCGATCTCCGCACGTGAGGCCATCGACAACTCATTTCCCATGCCCCATCGTCGCACCAGTTTCGCGGACATTCTTCGTGAGTCTCGTCGGCTTAATGATTGAAGACGCGCGTCCGTGTTAGGATCGCGCTATGACAGCGTCAACCATCGAGTATCGAGAAGCGGGGTCGGTCGCCACCATCCGCCTCCAGCGTCCAGAAGTCCACAATGCTCTCGACGCGCAGACGCTGGGGGCGCTGGTAGAGGTCGCGGAGGACGCCGCCCAGAATCCCGCTGTCGCGGCGATCGTTCTCACCGGCGGGCCCCGTGCGTTCACAAGCGGCATCGATCTGAAAGAGTTAGCGAGGCTGGACGCTGCCGGGCTTCGCTCCCAAGCCGAGGCCCTCCAGAAGCTCGCCACCGTCCTGCGATACGCGCCGAAGCCAACGATCGCGGCCGTATCGGGCCTCGCGTATGGCGGCGGACTTGAGACCGCGGTCAACTGCGATGCTCGCATCGCCACGCCAGCCGCTCGGTTCGCCTGCCCCGAAGTTCGAGTCGGCCTGACCATCACCAACGGCTCGTCGATGCTGTTGCGGCGACTGATTGGGGACGGTTGGACCCGGGAGCTGACGCTTTTCGGTGCCGTCCTCGACGCTGAAACGGCGCAACGAATCGGCCTCGTCACCCGAGTTGTCGAGCCGGACGACTTGGAAGCAGAGGCGCAGAAGATGGCGCAGTATGCAGCCTCGTGCTCCCAGGACGCCGTGCGGCGTACGAAGGAGCTTCTCAATGCCGACCCCCGCGGTTGGCGAGACATGCTCACCGCGGAAACGGAGGCGGTGGTCGCAGGTTTCGGCTCGGCGGAGCTGCAGACTAGTCTCCGGGCGTTCGCTGAGCGCCGCACGGAAGGAGGTGCGTGACTCCCGTGTCCACAATCGAGCAGCTTATCGCAACCAGGGCAGTCACCGGCCCCGACACGTGCTTTCTGAGGTTCCGCGACGGTGATCTCACCTACGGGGAAGTTGATCGTCGCTCGACGCGACTGGCGGCAGGATTCGCATCCATTGGGGTCGGGCAGCGTGACGTGGTGGCCGTGTTGATGCCGAACTGTGCTGAGTTTGTTCTAGCCTGGTTTGCGCTCTCGAAGCTCGGCGCGGTCGTCGCGCCATTGAACACCGCGTATCGCGGGCCGCTTCTCGCACATGCGCTTGATCTCACTGAGGCGAAGTTCCTGATCACCACCGTCGAGCTTGCCGACGGTGTGCAGGCCGTTCACGACCAGCTCCCGCATCTGGACACCGTGATCCTCCGGGAAAAGGCGTCCGAAACTCCCGACCTGAGTGACCTGAGCGTACGATCCCTGTCCGATCTCGAGGCTAGCGGTCTGGACTTCACCGCCGTTTCGAACGCGGATGGGGATTTGGCGATGCTGCTCTTCACTTCAGGGACAACTGGGCGCTCGAAGGCATGTGAGTTGTCGCACCGCTACCTCGTGCGGCATGCCCAGACGATGGTTGAGACCCTCGGCCTTCGAAGCGACGACGTCCTCTATTCGCCGTTTCCGCTGTTTCACATCGATGCCACCGTACTGACCGTGCTGCCGGCCCTCCTGCTCGGGGCGACCGCCGCGATCGGGGAGCGCTTCTCCGTCAGCGGCTTCTGGGACGAGGTGAAGTCGTTCGGTGCGACGGTCTTCGACTTCATGGGAGCGACGCTCACCCTGCTCTATAAGCAGCCGCCGACGCCGGGGGACGGCTCGAACCCCGTTCGGCTCGCGTGGGGCGTACCGCTTCCTGATTTCGCACCCGAGTTTGAGGAGCGGTTCGACCTTCGGCTGCTTGAGGGTTACGGGTCGACCGACGCCGGAATCGCGATGTTTGAGCCCTTGGACCAACCGCGCCGGCGGAACAGCTGCGGCAAGCCGTTGGAGATCTACGACGTGCGGCTGTTCGGGCCGGACGACCGGGAGGTCCCGGTCGGCCAGGTCGGGGAGATCGTCCTCCGTCCACGCGAGCCCTACCTCCTGTCGAACGGGTACTTCCGTCAGCCTGAGGCGACCGTTGCCTCCCGTCGAAACCTCTGGTTTCACACGGGTGACCTCGCGCGCAGCGACGACGATGGCTACTTCTACTTCGTCGGGAGAGTCACCGACTCCATTCGTCGCCGCGGCGAGAACATCTCGGCGCTCGAGGTCGAGGAGCTCGTCGAGACTCATCCGGACGTTCAGGAGGCCGCAGCCTTCGGCGTCCCGAGCGAGCTCTCCGAGGAGGACGTGATGCTCACCGTGGTCGCCCGCCATGGCGCGCACGTGATGCCGGCTGAACTCGCTGACTTCTGCGCGACGATCATGCCCGGGTACATGGTTCCGAGGTACATCGACGTCGTCGCATCACTGCCGCACACTCCGACCGAAAAGGTCGAGAAGCACATTCTTGTGCAACGGGGGGTCACGCCAACGACCTGGGACCGTGCACTAGCCAACCGAAGTTGACGATGTCCACGGAAGAAAACCGCATCACTCACGTCGGCGGCCGCTTCGACTACCCGCGGCGCTAAAGCACAAATGGGATCTCTCGTCCAACCTAGATCGACCCCTCCGCCTCAATATCGGCCCTACCAGGCGGTAAGGAGGTATCAAGGAGGCCGCCCGCGTACAATCGCTCGTTCAGGACTTCGCAGTGACGCTCAACTATCTGCGCGAGCCGAAGTAGTCGGATAGTGGCGATAAACAGTTAGCTGGCATCCTCATCGCGCGTGGCCGGATGCTGGATCGACTCCGTCTCGAGCTTGCGCAGTTCATCGCGCGACGCCTGCTTCAGGATATCCCGGTGCTTGGCGATCATCTCGCAGGCGAGTGAGCTGTTCGCGTCGTCTAGGGCCCTGACGATTTCGTGCCGACACGCATCCAGTTGCTTGGCGTCCCTCCCACGGTAGCTCGGCCCCCAAGCGCGAGCGAGAACCCCCGGCACTGTGAGCCGCCTGTATGTGAGCAACATCGACGGCGCACCCGACAAGCGCACGATCTCCTCGTGGAACGCCTTCTCGAGCTCCAAGGCAAGGTACGTGTCGACGACCTCCTCGTGGCTCACGCGCGTGATCTGGTCGGACGTCTCTTGTAGCCGCGCTAGCGCATCCGGCTGCGGACGTCCGCCGCAAGCCATTACCGCGCCGAACTCGATCGCGCAGCGGGCATCGAGCACGTCGTCGATCAGCCGGGGGTTCAGCGGCGGAAGGACGTACCCGCCCGTGGAAAGCCGCGCGATGAGGCCCTCCGTCGACAGTCGGGCGAGGGCGTGGCGAAGCACTAGCGGCGGAATGTCGAGACCCCCTGCGAGTTCGGCGACATCCAGCTCGGCGCCCCTGAGAAAGCGTGCGTTGAGGATCTGCTCGCGGAGGACGTCGTAGGCCAGCTCGTCCTCGGGCATTGAGAGGCGGCCGAATGTGCCGCGAAAGTAGGCCAGGGGCGCCCCTTCGCTCGCGGTGGCGGTTATCACCCGAGCAAGGAACGCGGTGTGCGTGCCGCCGATAGCCTCTTCCTCGACCTCGCATTCCAGATGGGCCAGAGCGTCGGTGATCAGTGGCAACCCAAGTGGTCCGCTACTGATCTGGACGCCCTCGAACTTGTCCGTGGACGCTGGGCGCGCAAAACGCTCGGCGAGATCTCCCTGCGCCTCGCTCAGGATGTTGACGGCAAAGCTCGATTCAGCCTTGATGGCAGCGCAGATGCTCGCACGATTGTGGAGGCACACCACCACCATAGGGGGATCGAGCGATAGGGAGCTAATGGCACTTACGGTCGCGCCAGCCCGCTCGCCGTCCGGTTCAGCCGTCACCACCGCAACGCCACTCGCGAAATGGCCGATCACATTGCGGAACTCGGCGTCGGTAGGCGGGGTGATTGGCGTTCTGGGGAGAGTGGTCATCGGTGTGCTCCAGAAATGGTGAGAACGACTGCTCTAAGGCAGAAGCGTGTCAACGGTCCAATGTATTCTAACACAGACGGACGAGTTACGAACCGATATCACTGCAACCGTTCGGCCTCGCGGGCTCCGATGCGGGCGTAAAGGGTGGTACGGCCTGGCGCGACGCGCCGCAATCGCGGGCGGTAGGCAAGCCGCGGGGTGCGGAAGTGTGTCGAACGCGTCGCTAGCCCCGGTGATTCACTGGCCGTGAGGACCGCTGCTGCGAGGTGGCGGCCGGCTCGATTTGGTGCGTAGGCGTGGGAGGGCGCCGGCTGGCGCTGCCCGGTGGCGGGTCTCCGGGTGGTGTTGTCGAGGGTGGGTGTGGTCAGGCCGGTTTGGGAATCGCGGCGATGGTGTTGAACACGGCGACGATGGCGATCGCCCAGGGCGACGTTTCGGGGATTTTCACTCTTCGTCGTCGGCCGCTGCGGACCAGCCGGGCTGCCACGTGAAGGAAGCGGTAGCGCAGCGCTTTTGGCTCACACAACGCCAGGACTGCGGCATCGTCGGTGTAGGCGAGCGTCCGGGTCCAGGCCACGAGGTCAGCGGCGAGCATCACCGCCACCAGCCACGCCTGGTTGAGGGCGAACTCCCGCGAGGGAAGCCGGCCGAGCCCGGTGTCTTTGGCGTGTCGATCCGGTCCTCCACCCGGGCGTGAGCCCGGTGCCTGGCCTCGAGGAATTGGAGCTGGCCGGTGGCGGTGTTGGTGACGAACGCCTGGTAGCGCCACCCGTCGATCTCCTCGAACATCGATAGCTGGGCGCCCGGGTCGGGCCGCTCGCGGCGGACGATCACCCGCATCCCCGCCGGCCACTTGGCGAGCAGCCCAGGGGCGAGGAATCCGGTCAGTTCGGCAACCTCGGCCCCGTCGCGGATGTCGCCCGACGGGTTCAACGCCGGCCCCCACGCTTCCTCGGGGCAGGTTGCGATGGCCCGTCGCAACGGGCCGGTGATGGAGAATCCGACCGAGTAGTCCACTCGTCGACCACGGACGCGGTTCTGCTCGGTGATCCAGTTCAGCAGGTCGTGGGAGGCGCCGGCGCCGTCGGAGCGGATCAGCAGATCACGTCGATGGTTGGCGGGGACCTGGGCGATCGCCTGGCCCAGGACGTCGATGTGGTCGGCGGCGGTGTTCGACCCGGCGTTGCCCGGCCGCAGGCTCGCCGCGAGGAACTCGGTCGTGTTGTCGCACCACACGCCGATCGGGTGGTAGCCGAAGGTGCGCTTGTACGTCGGCGCCGCGTGTTCCTTTTCGCTGTGGGTGACCACGATCGTGGCGTCCACATCAAGCACGATCGCCGATCCCAGGTCCCGGCCCGCACACGCCGATGCGGGGACCCCGTCGGGCAGGAGGGACCACACATGCCGCCGCGTACGTGCATGCGCTACCTGGATCTTCTTGCGCTTGCCGGCGGTGACCTCATCGAGCGTGCGCCACACCGTCGGCGCCGAGGTTATCGGGCCCATGGCCCCGGACTGGTGGCGCAGAACAGCGATGTCGGAGATGGATTCGCCGCCATCGGCGAGGATCACCGCGGCGTCGACCAGCACCCTGCCGCGGTCATGGACCGGAGTGAACCGGCGGCGAGCCATGGCCCCGGACAGCTCGGCGGTGAGCCCGACACGGTCCGCCAGAAGACGTGGCGCTACAACCCCGGCATGAGCGATCACCCCGACACCATCAGCGGAGAAGGGCAGACCGGACGACCACGAAGTACGCCACCTACCGAGCGCTTTCTGCTTGAGGAACCGGATCCTTAGACAAGACCAGTTTTCCCTGATCAGGAAGCACTACGGTCTATTTTAGCCCAGCGATCCGCAGATCCCCGTGAATCACCGGGGCTAGCCAGCAAGCTGGCAAATTCGGACAGTAAGGGGGTTGACAGTCTGTATGGGGCGAACTATCGTCACTTCACTAACTCATACGTCCGAGTTGTAAAAACCGGTAGTCCACTCCGTCGAGGGTGCAAGGTAGATAGGAAGCGCTTTGAGATTCTCACCGATTGTTTCCGTTGCGGCGGCGACTATTGTCCTTCTGGCGGGTTGCGCAACAGATGAAAGCACTCTGAACGGTGACTCAATCACGGAACCATACTCGGGCTTGCCCGAGGACATCCTTGACTCCCGAGTGATTGAGGTCGGTGCTGACTTCGGTTACCCGCCTTACAGCTACAATCAGAATGGGGAACTCGTCGGCAGCGAAGTTGACCTGGTTAAGGCGGTCGCTGATGAGCTCGGAATCGACGCCCAGTTTACCCAGCTCGCTTATGAAACGATGATCCCGTCTGTTGCAAACGGTCGAATGCACATGCTCCTTGGGCCCTTCCAGAGTTTGCCTGAGCGGTATGAGCAGGTCACCATGATCGAAATTTTCCGTATGCAGATGCAAGCCGTCGTCAAGAAAGGGAACCCCTCCGAGTTCAATGCGGACGATCCCTGCGGCGCAATGGCTGGCGAGGGTGCGGGGAGCATCAACATGTGGACGGTCGAGGACCTTTCCGAGCAGTGCGTTGCAGCTGGCGAGCCCGCGATCGAGATTCTGCCGCTGGCAGAGAATGCCAATGCTTACCAATCAGTTCTCAGCGAGCGCACCGACTTCACGATGCAGCAGACACCGGCAGCGTTGCACATGGTGGAGACGTCGGATGACTTCGAGCTCAACGGTGACCCGATCCCGGCTCCGGCGGGTGACCTTCAGGGTTGGATTGTGCAAAAGGGCAATGACAAGCTCGTGGAATCTCTGATCTGGGCGGTGGAGCAGTTAATCGAGTCCGGCGAGTGGCGGGAGATCATGGAAAGGCACGGACTGTGGGGTTCTGCGCTACCCGGTCCACTCGTGAACACCGAGGCGCCCCGGTAATGAGCATCCCCGACACTGTAAGGACAGTAAGGGATCATCCGCGCGCCCCGATGGAGATCGTGGCTAGGCGCTACTACGGGCGCTGGGTGGCGGCCGCTCTCGCGATATTCGTACTTGCCGCTCTGGCCTGGGGGCTTTGTTCTGCCGAGGCGATGCAGTGGGATGTCGTAGGTCAGTATCTCTTTGCCCCACTCGTCCTTGTAGGCGTCCTTAACACCCTTCTGTTGACGATCTCTGCGGCTACCGTCGGAGTGGCGATCGGAACGATGGTGGCGGTAATGCGGCTGTCCAAAAACCCGGTGCTGTGGAGCGCATCGGGACTGTTTCAATGGTTCTTCCGGGGTACGCCCATCCTCGTTCAGCTTCTTTTCTGGTTCAACTTGTCATCGTTAGTCCAGCGCGTGGAGATTCCTTTCCTCGGAATCAGCGGCAATATGAACGACATCATGACTCCGTACCTTGCGGCGCTGCTCGGTCTCGGACTGAATTTCGGCGCCTACTACTCTGAGGTTGTTCGAGCCGGCATCCTCTCGGTTGACGAGGGACAGGAAGATGCGGCGGCTGCATATGGATTAACGCGCTTGCAGACACTGAGGATCATTATTTTGCCGCAGGCAATGCGTGTGATCATTCCGCCCACGGGAAACGAGTTGATCGGACTTCTTAAGTACACCTCACTAGCGAGCATTGTCGCATTCGGGGAACTAACTCGTAGTGTGAACGACGTCTACAGTGTGACCTATCAGGTCATTCCCTTGCTTGTGGTCGCATCTATCTGGTATCTCATCATCACCAGCGTACTGAACGTGGGTCAGTACTTCTTGGAGCGGCGATTCTCAAGGGGTACGACACGTCTCTCTCAGTCGAGCAGGCTGAGCCGTCTGATGAAAAAACTACGTTCGAAGGGGTCGTGACAGTGAGCGCGCCGATGGTTAAGGCAGTAGGCGTCAGAAAGGCGTACGGAGGCCTCCCGGTACTGTCGGGCTTTGATCTCGAAGTCGGGGCGGGCGAAGTCTGTACCATCCTCGGACCCAGCGGCTCTGGTAAGAGTACTTTCCTACGTTGTGTAAACCATCTTGACCCGATTGATGACGGCAAGTTAATCGTGGATGGGCAGATCCTCGGCTATCGTGAACGGCGGGGGAAACTGTACGAATTGCGAGAAACTCAATTAAGGCGACAGCGCCGCCACATCGGCATGGTGTTTCAGCATTTCAACTTGTTTCCGCATATGACGGCTGCCGAGAACGTGTCGCTTGCGCCCAGGATCGTGCACGGGCGCGGTCGAGCCGAGACTCAAATCGATGCACTATCGCTGCTGGACCGGGTAGGCCTGCGTAGCAAAGCCGAGAAGTATCCCCGGCAGCTGTCTGGGGGCGAACAGCAACGGGTCGCGATCGCGCGCGCTTTGGCGATCTCGCCGAAGCTGATGCTGTTCGATGAACCCACTAGCGCGCTCGATCCGGAGCTCGTTGGTGAGGTGTTAGGCGTCATTCGCGAAGTTGCGACGTCGGGAATCACGCTACTCATCGTCACTCACGAGATGAAGTTCGCGGCTGAAGTGTCCGACAAGGTTGTATTTATGGACGGTGGGATTGTTATCGAACAAGGTCCCCCTAGTGTCCTGACTAATCCGCGAGAGGAACGTACGAGGGCATTTCTAGACCGAGTTCTGTAGCTCGAGTTGCCATCGATGTGCCACCGAGGACTCAACTTGGCGCCCTCAGGGATCTCCAGACTACTGGGTGATCAGTTGTATGCGACGCGCTCGGACCCGGCGATAGGAGTGGTCGTCTGTAGGAGTGCCGGTGGGACCGGCGCTCAGGACTTACTTTGCCAGGCTGCTGTGTCGTAGCCGGGGCGGGACCTAGTCGAATGTGAGGAGGCAATGAAACCTCGTCGTATGAGTGTTCGAACGCTGAATTGGCCGCGAGACCGACCTCTATGTTGGGACTGGCACAACGGGTAGCAAGCTGCCTCCGGTGGTGGTGCCGGCACTGCGAGTTTTATGATTACGAACGTCCGCGCTGGATTGTGGCGGACACGTCTTCTGAAGTTGTGAGAAGGGCAGAGGGGGCTACTTGTGCCAAAGTACATTGACCACGAAGCGAGGAAGGCCGAAGTTGCAGCAGCCGTCGTACGCGTCGCGCAGGGCGGCTTGGATGCGGTCACGCTGCGCGCAGTCTCGAAGGAGTCAGGGTGGTCGACAGGGTCTATCGCCCACTACTTCCCTGACAAAGAATCGCTACTCGAGGCCGCCTTCGCGCTCATCACGGAGCGCTCACGGCGGAGTCTGGCGAAGGTCCTCATCGACGGAGATCGGGATCCGATTCTGCGCTTACGCGACTTCCTCGATGCCAAGACTGACAACGTCGCTGGTCAGCCCGATGTTATGGTCTGGTTTGCATTTTTGGGACGGGCGCTTATCGACCGCGAACTCGGCGGCCACCAGCAAGAAGCCTATGAGGCATGGGTCGAGATGGTGCGCAGCGTGATTGAAGAGGCGCAGGCGGCAGGGGACATAGAATCGGATCGCGATGACACCGGGTATGCTTGCTTATTGCTAGCACTGGTCGACGGATTTTTCTTGCAACAGAGTTTTATGAGGGATTACCCACCAAACCACCGCGACTTGGCTCGGGGAGCGCTCTTGATACTGGCGACGCGCCAGGGAAGGAAGAAGCTGCTCGAGGCCGAGTCCGCCCCAGCTTCAGCGCCGCTGGGACTAATCCCGATTCCGTAAGTCCGCCACACTGGTCGTCACGGACGTTGTGGAGCTTTTGAAACCGGCTGTGAGCATTCACGAAGCGGGGTGGCGAACGCCGTCTCGGTCATCGCTAGGTGCCCGCGCGACGCAGTTAGCTTACATTTTGCCCGAGGCCTCAATCGATGCACTCGAGCAGCTGCACAGCGAGAGCGTGATCCGGGAGTGGCGGACCGTCCGCGAAACCCGCAATCTCGGCGACGCCGCCGGCGAACGACACTTGGCGTGGGACCCAGCCACCCACGGCAGTGGCAACGAGGCAGTTGTAGCGCCCAGTCGCGGGAGCGGCATGACCGTCCTCGACGAGCCGAATGCCCGCATCGAGTGCCGGGTTGGCCGGAGAAATGAGAGCGACCTCATGCGGGCACCCAAGCATCTGCCGAGCGCGCTCGACCTCGCCCGCGGAGACGAGGCTCCGGATCGTCGAAGACGATATGGGAGTTCCGCCCTGCTCGACGAGCGGCTGCACCTCGACTGCGAAGCCGTGGCCACCTAGATCGCGCGGCCTTCCCGCGCCGTCTTTCCCGAATCTGAAGTTTGACCCCACGCGGACCGAGTCGGCTTGAAGGCGCCGTGCCAAAATCTGGCTTGCGAAAGCATCTGGGGGCATTTGGCGCATGTTGGAGTCGAACTCGAGCAATACTATTTCACGCACGGCGAGCGCCGCGAGACGCTCGCGCATCAACTGTGTTGTGGCCAGGCGAGGCGGGGCCTCGGCGAGCATGCCACGAGGGTGGCGATCGAAGGTGACCACAGTGTCGCAGCCCGAAATCACGGCCTGATGTCCGCGATGGACACCGTCGAATACTCCACAAGCAATGGTGCGCGGGCGACTGGGGGCTTCTCCGCTGAATGCCGCGATGCGTATCACCGTGGGAAGTCGTGGCGGATCATCGCGCGCGTGCCCACGCAGCTGTTCGCTGTCCGGTCTCTCGGCCGGTCTAACGTCTCCGACCAGTGCGCCGCCTCGCAACATTCGCCCTCCCGAGCAGTTGAGGTGAGTAATTCGGACATGCGTGTTAACCGTAGCACGGGTGCACGCCCTCCGCCCAGACATTGATGCTGCCTCCTAGCGATCGTGAAGAGCTGGAGAGGGCTCTTCCGGTTTTAAAGTGCGTTGATTCGTGCCTGGAGTCCGCCGGAGTGGATGAGTGACCGCAAGATGTAGTGCTTGAGGTTCCGGAAGCCCAGGGCGATTCCGCGGAGGTGCTCGAGGCGTCCGTTGATGGCCTCGACGGGGCCGTTGGAGGCGCCCACGTCGAAATAGGCCAGGATCTCGCGGCGCCGCCTCCACAGCGACCGGCCGAGCTGCGCGAGCTCGGGCAACTCCTTGGGCACCCCGGCCCGGACCGAGCGCAGGAGCTTGTACATCGCAATCTTGCCCTCCCGCTTGCCTGAGGCTTCGTAGGCGGCGATGAGCCGCTGGTAGACGCCGTAGGTGACCTCCACTGCGGCGTGCGCATCATGGGCGGTGAACGCTTTGACCAGGCGGACCTTCTGCTTGTCGGTCAGCAGCTCAGCCCGGGTGTTCATCGTCCGGCGGGTGGCGTACAGCGGATCGCCCGTGCGCCCCCGGTGCCCGGTGGTGTCCTGCTGGATGCGCTGGCGGCACACGGTGAGCTTGTCGGCGGCAAGGTGCACGACGTGGAACGGGTCCATCACCGTCCGCGCTTCAGGGACGGCCTTGGCGGCGGCGGTGTGGTAGCCGGCGAACCCGTCCATCGTGACAACCTTGACTCGATCTCGAAACACCTGGTCACGGGCGTCCAGCCACTCGGTGAGCACCTTCGCCGAACGGCCCGGGACGATGTCCAGCAACCGGGACGGGCCGGTGCCGTCCACGACCGGGGTGAGGTCGACGAGAACGGTGACGAACGAGCTGCTGCCGTCGCCGCGCACGTGCTTCCATTTGTGCTCATCGACCCCGAGAATGCGGACGCCGTCGAAGTGTCCGGGCTGGTCGTAGACCATGGCGCGGGTTTCGGTGACCGCTAGGTCGTTGACCAGGTCCCATCTCAGCCCGAGGGCCTTGGCCACGGCGGACACGCTGGTGCGGTCGATCGGCAGGCGCTGCAGAATCCAGCGGCTGCAGCGGCGGGTGGTCTTGGCCCGCGGCTCAGCCAACGCCGGCATCCGCTGCTGGAAAATCCTGGTGCTGCAGGCATTGTTGTCGCAGGTGAAGCGAGGTACCCGCAAGTGCAGCCTGGTCGGGTGACCGACGATCGGCAGATCGGTCACCCGCCGCTGGACGTGGTCTCGCAGCCGGCCCGCCATCCCGCACTCCGCGCAGACCGGGTCCAGTGTGACCGGGGCGCAGAACAGGTGCGTGAGCTCGCCGGCCACGGCGGCGTCGGTGATCGTCACACCGACCTGAGTTGCACATGTTTAGTGCCTGGCGCCTAGCGTCTCGATGATGGCTTGGGTGTCGTCGTCGAGCGGGGTGCGGGCGGTGAGTTCGTGGCCGTCGACGTCGATGACAACGGTGTGGATCCGGCGGAGGGCCCGCACGATCTTCTTGATCGACTGGCAGATAGGGCCAGTGGGTACGCCTAGTCCGGCGATCCGGTACTTGGATTCCGGCGACTCGGTACTCCTTGGGGCGGGCGGGGTGGTCTGCTTGAGTATTTGGAGGGTTGGGGGCCACCGGATATTGCGTTCGGGGGCCAGCAGTATTGCCGTTGGGGGCCGGTGATCGCGACTGTCGGGGCCACCGGCCCCCCGCCGGGGTTTTCGCTACTGGTGCGCTGCGGCGTGCTCGCGCATGTTGTGGGTGCCGGTGTCGATCCAGATGGCGCTGTGGACGATGCGGTCCATGATCGCGTCGGCGTGGACCCCGGAGCCGAGCCGCTGGTGCCAGTCCTTCTTCGCGTACTGGGTGCAGAAGACGGTGGAGCCGGTGTCGTAGCGGCGCTCGAGCAGTTCGAGCAGCATGCTGCGCATCGCCTCATCGGGGTGGTCGAGGAGCCATTCGTCGATGACCAGCAGCGAGAAGGCGGCGTACTTCTTCAGGAACTTCGTCTGCCCCTGCGGTCGGTCTTTCGCCAGCGCCCAGACCTCTTCCAGGTCGGGCATCCGGATGTAGTGCGCCCGGTACCGGTGGGTGCAGGCCTGCTTGGCCAGGGCGCATCCGAGGTAGGACTTGCCCGAGCCGGTGAACCCCTGGAACACGACGTTCTGCTGGCGATCGATGAATGAGCAGGTGGCCAGCTGGGCGAGCACGGCCCGGTTCAGGCCGCGCTCGCCGATCAGGTCCACTCGCCGCAGGTCAGCGCTCGGGTACCGAAGGCCTGCTCGCCGGATCAGGCCGTCGACTTTGGAGTGGTTGAAGCTCTCGTGGGCGTGGTCGACGACCAGCTGCAGCCGCTCATGGAAGCTCATCCCGAGAACGTGGTCCTCGTGTTGGGCCTCGATAGCCTCCAGCAGGGGCTGGGCGCCCATCTCGCGGAGCTTGCGTTTGGTCTCGATATCGATGGCGCTCATCGCGTGCCTCCGGCGTAGTAGTCGGCGCCGCGCACGTAGCCGCCGACCTCAGCGGGTGCTTCTTGTGCTGGTCGCAGGGCCGCGGTCTTGTCCTGACCGGTGACCAGGATCGGTTGGATGTGCGCGTACCGGGGCGAGCGCACCGGGCCGGTCAGCGCCAGGGCGCACGCGGCTTCGACCCGCTCGGCCGAGAAACGGCGAGAAAGGCGCAGTACCGCCAGGGCGGCGTCGAGACCTTGTTCGTCGACCGGGACGGCTTCGAAGATCCGGTTGACCACGATCACCGCCGCCGGCCCCACCCGCTCGGCCCACTGGCGTACCCGCGGCGCATCCCACGGCTGGTACCGCTCGCCAGCTGGCAGGTCGGCGTCGTTGGTGCGGTACTGGCCCGAGGCGCTCTCCGGCAGCAGCAGGTGGGAGGAGAGGCGCTCGGTGCCGCGATAGATCTCCAGCGTTCGGGCGGTGATCCGAACGTCGACCTTCGTGCCGATATGCGCCAGTGGGGCCGAGTAGAAGTTGCGCTCGACCACCACGTGCCCGTTGCGGCCCACGCGGCGGCCGTAGAGCCACCGGCTGATCTCGTACGCCACCGCCGGCAGCGGCGTCAGCAGCGGCTGCTCCTCCGCGGTGAACACGCCGAGTCTTGAGCCGGGGCGTTTCTGGAAGGGCTCGCGGTTGTAGGCATCCATCCGCTCACCGATCACCGCAGCCAGCTCGGGCAGCGAGGCGAACTTCCGGTCCCGCAGTCCGGCGATCACCCACGTCGCCACATGCAAAACGGTGTTCTCGGCCCCAGATTTGTCCTTGGGGCGCCGGATACGCCCTGGTAAAACGGCTGCGGAGTAGTGAGCGGCCATCTCCCGGTACGCGTCGTTCAAGACGATCTCCCCGTCGCGGGGGTGCTTGACCACCCCGGTTTTGAGGTTGTCGCACACGATCCGCGGTACCGAGCCACCGAAGTTCTCGAACATCGCCACGTGCGCCCGCAGCCACGCGTCCTGCTGCATATCGGTCGCCGGATAGACGAACGCGTACCGGCTGAACGGCAGGCACCCAACGAACAGGTACACCTTCGTCGCCGTGCCGGTGACCGGGTCGGTCAGCTCCATCGTCGGACCGGACCAGTCGACCTCGACCGTCTGGGCGGCCTTGTGGCCAACCCGCGAAGCGGCGCCGGTGACCATCACGTGCCGCTGGTAGGTCTTGCACCACCGGTCATATCCCATCGCCGGTGCCTTCGAGGCGCTGCACTGGTCGGTGTACTCGCTGTGCAGGAGCTTCAGCGTGACCCCGACCCGCGCCATCTCCCGGTGAACCTGCTCCCAGTCCGGCTGGGCGAACACGCTCTCGTGCTCCCCGCGGCCCGGGAACAGGCGGGCGTACACCTGCTCATCAGTCAGCTCGGCGACGTCGTCCCAGCTCGTCTCGGTCGCATCGGCGGCCTCCAGCACCGCCGTGATGCTCTTGCGGGACATGCCCTGCGAGGCGGCGATCGCCCGCCCGGACAGTCCCTCGGAGCGAAGCTGCAACACAAGCTTCGCCCTGATCTTCCGTACAGTCACGGATTGCTCCTTCCGCCACGTGCCCTCTACACGCGGCGGAAGGAGCCTAAGGACCGGTGGCCCCCACGGACGCTACTGCTGGCCCCCAAGCGCAATATCCACGTTTCCGGCCACTGGCCCTCGAAGGCAATAGCGATGGCCCCCAGTGAGACGAATATTCACTGCTCGGGGTGAGGCGGCGCGACTGCGCCGCTTCTTCCTATTTGAGGAGGCTGATGTGGCCGAGTACAAGGCCATCATGACGTTGGCGCTGGCCGGGCATAGCTACAGCGAGATCGTCGCCGCCGTCGGGTGTTCGCGTCGGGAGATCGCGGCGGTGAAGAAGACGATCACCGCGTACGGCATCACCGCCGGCCAAGCGTCGTCGATGAACGCGGCCGAGATCGCCGGGATGTTCCCCGACGGGCGCAAACGCGTCTCGGAGGACTACACCAAGCCCGATTTTGATCGGGTGCTGGCGTCGATGAAGTTCAACCGGCACTTCACCATCCAGCAGGCCTGGGGCAAATATCTCGCGGACCCCGCCGGGGCCGGGAAGAAGTACGGGTACTCGCAGTACTGTGCCCTGTTCGCCGAGCACGCCCGCATCAAGGACGTCGTGGCCACGCTGCATCACGAACCCGGTCGGACGATGCTGGTCGACTGGGCCGGCGACACCCTTGAGGTCCTCGACGCCGTCACCGGGGAGGTCACGAAGCTGTACTTGTTCGTGGGGGTGCTGCCGTACTCGGGTGCGGTGTTCTGCCGCGGCTTCACGGATATGAAGTCGCCGTCGTGGATCGATGCCCACGTCGCGGCGTTCGCGTTCTTCGGCGGGACACCGCAGATGGTGGTGCCCGACAACCCGACCACCGCCACTCATCGGCAGAAGCAGGGCGAGGCGGCCAGGGCTGTCAACGTCCGCTACCAGCAGCTGGCCGACCATTACGGCACCGCGATCGTGCCGGCCCGGGTCCGAAAACCCCGCGACAAGGCAGCCGTAGAGTCAGCCGTGGAGGTGGTCAACAAACGCGTGATCGGCTACCTCGCCGAGGAGGTGTGGACCACCGTCGAGGCCCTGAACGCGGCGATCGCCGACCGCGTCGCCGAGATCAACACCCAGATTCGCCGGGCTGACGGTACGACCCGGTGGGAGAGGTTCGAGTCCGACGAAGCGCCGCTGCTGGCGGTGCTGCCCAACGATGGGTTCGCCACGGTGGAATGGAAGCAGCTCAAGGTCGGACGGAACTATCACGTGTCCTGCGATTCGCAGTACTACTCGGTGCCGTACACCTTCGCCGGTCAGCTGCTGCGAGTCCGCCTGACCGCGCAGTCGGTGACGCTCTTCGACGGTGACCAGGTCGTCTGCGAGCATTCGCGGCGCCACGGCCGCAAGGGCCAGTACTCGACCGTGCTCGCTCACGCCCCGAAGGCCCATCAGGGTATCGACGGCCTGTGGTCACGGCAGTGGTTCACCGATCGTGCCCGCGGGTTCGGCCCCGCCACCGAGAAGGTGATCGCCCAGATCCTGGATCGTCACGTGATCGAGGCGCAGGGCTTTCTGGACTGCCAGAACATTCTCGAGACTTTGGGCAAGCGCAGTCGCCAGCGGCTTGAGGCGGCCTGCCAGGTGCTGCTCAACCAGAACAGCGCCGGTAGCTACAGCGTGCTCAAACGCGTCATGGCCACCATCGACTCCGATGGCAAGGCGCCCCGGCCCGTGGTGCCGGCGGCGGCCACACGAAAACCGCCGCCACCGGCCGGGGCCAGGGACGACGGTGCGATTCAAGTCCGGTCGGCCGATCACTATGCGCGCGGCCGCAGCGGGGAGGGCGTGTGATGTTCACCGAGATCGATCACCAGAAGTTCCGCAACCTGCGCATCACGCACGTGGCGACCCGGTTCGAGGAGCTCATCAGCGATGAGGCCAATGACGAGCTCACCCCGGAGCAGATCTTCCTCACCGCCGTCGACGACGCCCTGGACCAGCGCCAAGCCCACCGGATCGACAAGCTGATCCGCGCCGCGAAATTCCCGATCCCGCAGGCCTCGATCGCGGAGATCAACTACCAGGAAGGACGCGGGATCACCCCGGTGCGGATGAAACGCTACGCCGGGCACCACTGGAGGCAAGACCCCACCAACCTGCTGGTCCTCTCACCGACCGGCGGCGGAAAACCTACCTGGCCTGCGCGATCGGCATCGCCGCCTGCCAGAACGGGCACACCGTCACCTACGCCCGCATGGACGAACTCGCCCGGCGGCTGGTCATCGCCCGCGGCGACGGCATCCGCCACCAGAAGATGCTCAACGACCTCTCGGACGTGGAACTGCTGATCATCGACGACTTCCTCACCGTGGGAATCGACCCTGAAGCCGCTAACGACTTGTTCGCCGTGCTGGCCAACCGGGAGCACCGGCTGCCGACGATGATCGCCTCACAGTCCCGACCGGCGTACTGGCTCGAGGCACTACCCGACCGGGTCGCCGCCGACTCCATCGTCAACCGGCTGGCCAACAACGCCCGCGAGATCAACCTCGGCGAAGTCGACATGCGCCGCCAACGCGATGACCAAGCCCGAGCCACCACCGGCTACTGGGAGTAACCCCCGACGGTGCCGGCCCGCCTCACACACGGGCCGGTTCCGGGTCGCCGGAACAGCAGTACCAACTCGCCGGACCCGCGGTACCGATAAGCCCTATCTGCCAACCGACGTTCCGGTGCGATTCTGCAGGTAGCGAGCCACAGCGAGAGCGGCGAAGACGATGGTCAGGTGCGCTTCGATTGAGTCGCGCGTGCGGTGGAAGACGGGCCGTGCCTTGAGATCGGACTTGGCCATGCGGAAGGACTGCTCGACCTTCCACAGGTCGTGGTACGCCGCCACTACGGCGTGTCCATCCATGATCTTCGGGTCGATGTTGGTGACATACCCCTTGTAGCCGGCCGCTTGACGTGCCCGTTCGATGAGCGCCTCGTCCAGGGCGACGGTTTGGCCGGTGATTTTGACGAACCGCTGCTTCTTGAGCGGTTCGGACCGGTCGGCAACCCGCTGGGCACGGTCGATCTGTGCGTTCAGAGTGCGCCGATCTCGCTGGGCGCGTTCCCACTTGTAGTGCCACACCACGCGCCGCTCTCGCCGATCCCGACCCTGGCCCATCGGGCGGGTCAACTCTACGACCTCGCCATCAGCGATGGCGTTGCCGCGGCGGCCGAAGTGGTCCTCGAGCTCCTTCGGCGCCTTTTCAAGTGCGGGAGCCGACGATGAACGACAGCCCGGCATCCTCCAGGGCATTGAGGTTGGCCGCTGAGAGCATGCCCGCGTCAGCGACGACGACCATGTCGCTGACCTGGTGGCGCTGCTGGAAGGTGGTGATCACCGGGATTAGCGTCTTGGTCTCGGCCTTGTTGCCCTCGAACATGTGAATATCCAGCGGGAACCCGTCGCGGGCCACCAGCAGACCGACGGTGATCTGTGGGTCGACGCGGCGTTCCTTGCTCATGCCGACCTTGCGCAGGCTGTCTTCCTTCTCGGCCTCGAAGTACAACGTGGTCAGGTCGTACAGCACCAGAGCGGCGCCCGGGCCGCCGGCGGCGGTGACATGCTCCCAGCAGGCGGTCGCCAGCACGGTGCGGTAATCGCGCTCGACGCAGCGAGCCAGACTCGCGTTGATCGTGTTGCGATGTGGAGGGTCGATCCCGATGTCCTCAAGGACGCGGATCGTATCCAGCTTGCTCGTCGCCTCAACCAGGCGCGCACACACCAGCGCCTGGAAGGTCTCATCGGCAACGGCATCGAAGCCGAGAGCATCGAAACTGCTGGTCAACGTGCTCCACAGCAACTCGCTGGAATGCCTGCGCACCACCGCATCCCCACCGGATCTCACTTGTGCCTCCGACTCCAGCCCGAGGTCTAGGGATTGTTGGCCAGCGGAGATCTTGCCCCTCGCCACCGCGATCAACGCCGCCAACTCGCCCTCGGTGCGCGCGGACCCGATGTGCTCGACGATGCGGCGCCGACCATGAACCGACTCGGCGATCTGGACCGCCGTCGCACCCGACGCCGTCCTGACCTTCCGCACCCACGGGCTCACACCGCGACGATAGCCCACCGAATTAGTGCCTAGAATCCGCAGTCACCGACGCCACTACCAGCAACGATCACATGCACGAAGAGCAAACTCCCGTCAACATGTGCAACTCAGGACCGAGTTCGACGGTGCGGCAGATGGTGTCGGCAAGCAGGCTGGCGGTAGCGTTCAAAGTGGGTCCTGGGGTGTTCGATGCGAGGCGTGAGAACCTGCATCTTCACACGCCCCAGGACCCCTACATTTTGTGCCTCACCGCATCGCCGGCGAACCCCAGCTACGCACTCCGTTTTCGGAAGGGCCCGTTCACCGCCCACGATGCGCACGCCGCGGTGGAGGTGACCTACCGCCTGTACCAGGGGCTGATCAACGCCTACGAGCAGCCGCGGCGACTGGACGGCAAGATCGCGATGTACAAGCTCCTGCGCTCAATCCAGTCCCGTGTACCCACCGGACTCCCGGAGCTCGCGCAGCTCGGCCGGTCATTGTGGAAGCGGCACCGCGAGATCCTCGCGTACTTCGACGTGGGTGCCTCCAATGGCCGCGTCGAGGCCATCAACGGGCGCCTCGAGTACCTCCGCGGAATCGCCCTCGGATTCCGCAACCTTAAGCACTACATCTTGCGGTCACTCATTCACTCCGGCCAGCTCCAGAACCGGATTAACGCACTCTAAATCCGGAAGCTGTTAAAGGTCGAGAGTTATCCGCGGACTCTTCGCGCGTGAGACGCAGGGGAACATGGTCTCGTTGGATTCCCGCTCGTCGTCGGTGAGCACCGAGTCTAGGTGGAGGGGAGTGCCGCTGAGGACGCCTGTTTCGCACGTTCCGCAGACACCTTCGGTGCAGGAGGCTTCGATTTGGAAGCCGGCATTTGTGAGCGCGTCTAGGGCTGACGTTTCTTCGCCGACTGCGATGATTTGGCCAGTCGAGCCAATCTCGACCTCGAACGATGTCGGCTTATCGACTTCCTCAACACGTGGGCTGAAACGCTCCATTCGCAACGTGCCGGTGGGCCAACTGCGAGCTCCGTCTTCTACCGCCGAGATGAGCGCCTCGGGTCCGCAGCAATAGATCAGCCGACCAGGTACCACTTCACTGAGTAGTTCTGCCAGTGGAAGCAACCCAGTCTCGTCCTCAGGGAGTACCCTCACGCGATCACCATAACGTTCGACGAGATCGTCGACGAAGGCCATTGAGGCTCGCGTCCGACCGCCGTAGACGAGCTCCCAGTCAAGTCCGAACCGAGAGGCCTCTTCGACCATGGTGAGGATGGGCGTGATACCGATCCCTCCGGCGATAAACAAGATCCTGTCGCAGGAAGTCTCAAGCACGAAATGGTTCCGTGGTCCCTTTAGACGCACTGGGTCGCCAGCGTTGAGCTTATCGTGGAGAAATCGGGATCCGCCACGAGACTCAGCCTCGAGCAGGACGGCGATCTGCCAACTGGTTAAATCGTTGGGATCACCGCAGAGGGAGTATTGCCGAACGAGCCCTTCCGGTAGCTCGATATCAATGTGCGACCCCGGTGTCCAGGGAGGCATGCTCCCTCCATCACGGCGCGTGAACTCAACGGAGATAACTCCTTCTGAGAGCATCTCTTTAGAGCGCACGACCGCCTCAAACTCCACCTCGTCATGGGTACGGATCATTTGTTCCTCCTCTGGCCCACGTCGTCAGTAGCAAACGACCCTAGTGCGGTAGGCGAACATGCCAAGCCACAATGGCTCCTTTGCCGTATTGACCTCCGCGTCGGTCGAGACCAAGTTACAGGGTGATCCGACCTGGCAACCCGAAATTACGCTTGGGTCGACCGCTTCACGCCAGTCTAAGGGGACGACTTACGTCCCGAATCCGATCAACGACCGAACTCTCGCGATCTGCTCGCTACGATCGAAGTTGTTATAGAGCGTAGCCCTGTGCGCGAAGGCTGGAAGGCCGTTGAGGTTCTCGAAAGCACTGACTCTGCCCGCCACGGCGCTTGCCGTCTGATCCCAAAGCACGTTCATCAGCAGATTCTTGTCGCGAGCCGAGACGTGATCATAGGCGAGATACTCCTCGAGCTTCGCGCCATACTCGGGTGAATCAAAATCCTCTTCGGAGAATCGGATAACCATGCCCTGGCCGGCGAGTTCCTGGAGTTTCTGTGAAATATACGGGTAGCGCTCAAGCGCGTAGGTGCGGAATGCGTGGCAGGTTAAAGCGTCGGGCATCAGAAGCAAGTCGCTTTCGGTGCGACGTGCTGCTGCCTGCGCGGCCTCGACCCCACCTCGAATGATTCGTCCGTACTCAATTAGCTGTCCAACAGTGTCGCGGACGATCACGTTTTTCGAAGTTCCAAGCGTGTCGACTAGCAGTTGTCCGAGCGCCATGAAGAAGTCCGCGCGGACGGCCATCCTCATCAGCAGCGCCCAGGCCTCGCCTCCACTCCCAACGGAGTAAAGCGCCCCATCGCAAGAGTTCCTAGACCGAGACCAAATACGCTCGTTCGGAATATAGACCTCGTCGAGCATGACTACTGTGTCGACCTCCTCACCCACGCGCGCCATCGGGCGGGTGGGGTCGTCAGCGGCGGCGGCCACCACCGCCTCACGGCAGACCAAGCTCAAACCCTTGGTCGCCACCGGCACAGTGAAGACGATCCCCTCTTCTTCTCGCAGCGTCTCTGGCGTTGTCAGCGCGAAAAGCAGCATCTCGTTGGCCTGGGCCGCGACCGTCCCGACGGTCCTCGCCCCGGAGACGTAAACGCCACCTGAATCCTCGGAGACGACTCGCATGACTCCAGTACGCTCCCCGGCGGCCTTTCCGTCCCCGGCGGCCTTTCCGCTGCGAGAGCGAGTGCCCTGAAGTTGCGTGCTCGCGGAAGCAAGATGCACGCTTCGCTTACGGAAGTCCTCGACCCCGGCGAGCATGTTGTCGGCGTATTCCGGACTCCACTCTTTGTGACGGTTGTGGAAGGCCAGGTAGTTCATGGCCGTCCATGGAATGAAGTCAGGATTGCGTGCATTTAACGACCCGAAAGACTCCCACGCTCGGAACTCGCCATCCCGTCGCTTTCTATCGAGGTCTTCTTGCGATTGCGGAAGCATCCATGCCGTCATCCACCGATCCCCATTAGCGTCCTCGTATGTGAGGATATCCCTCGTCTCATCCTCGAACTGGAGGTCATAGAGCCGACTGGTGAAATCGATGCCCTGCCGAGTGAGCGGATGAGTCGTCACATCCTCGATCCGCTTACCCTTATAGAAAACGGTCCGGCCGTCGCGCAGCGATTCCCGGTATCCCTCCCCGGTCAGTAGAGTCGATGATCCGCTAGTGGCGACTTGAGTTTCGCTCATGACTTCCTTCCGGTGTGGGCGGCCTGTGCTGTGAGGGGCAACTTGGCGAGCCGTGGGGCGACCTCCGCCATAAACATCTCCATCGACTGACGCCATGGTTCCGGCCTGTCTTGGTCGTCAAAGCTAAACATGATTGTGGTTCCCCAGCCCCCGCAAGCTTGGTGAGATTCGGCGATACGTTCGTAGACAGTGTCAGGTGAGCCAACCGCCCAGACGCGGTCGCAGAGGTACTCCGCCGTCACTTCGTCCGGCGATTCCGGCTCGAAACCCGTTAAGAGACTGAGTCGTCCAGCCCGTCGTAATCCAGGAATCGTGTAATCATCAAAGATTGTTGTCGCGCTGCTGCCAAGGAACTCTCGTCGAGCCTCCTCGTCAGTTTCGGCGACATAAATGACCTGAACGACCCGCCAATCTTCTCTGGATGCCGTGCGGCCAGTGGCCGCTGCGCCTTCTCCGTAGACGGTCCAATGAGAATCCAAGGACGTGCCGCCGTAGTTGAGGCTCATCGGCATCCATCCCTTCTGCCCGGCAACACCCAACGAGATGGAGTTTGGCGCCGTGCCGGCAACACCGATCGGAGGATGAGGCTGCTGGAGGGGTCGAAGCCAGGAGCCCCGGCCGGACTCGTCGGGAAGGTTGAAGTTGCAATTCCAGAAGTCGCCCCTAAACTCGAACGACTCGGTAGACGTCCAAATCCGGGTGATGAGGTCAAGGGCCTCCACCATCATTTCGGTGTTCTGGCCGTTGGTGTCGAAGAGGGTGGCGTCCGTCGGAAACGCCCCTGCGCCGATCCCCAACATGTAGCGGCCATTGGCCATGTGGTCAAGGTATGCGATGCGGTGCGCCAGATCGACCGGGTGGTGATACGGGAGGATGTGCGCGCCCGGGGCCAGCTTGATCTTTTCCGTCTCACGCAGCGCGGAGGCGATAAGCAGGTCGGGGGCAGGGCATGGTTCCATCGGCAGCGTAAAATGCTCGCCGATCCATGCCTCGCCGAAACCGTAGCTATCGGCCGATCGGATCACATCCAACGACCACTCGAAGTTTTCGTTGACGGAGTGGTGTTCCAGTCGGTACGGAACAACGAAGACGCCAAATTTCATCGCAGTGTGCCTGCCTCTCTAGATGCAACGCAGTGAGGTTAGCACGCACGTCCGAGATAAGTCTAGGGGTGGCGAGATAAGCGCTTCGTAGTGGTGTAGCTGGTTCGTAATCCTTCGTTGGTGGTCAGGCGGGTAGTTGCATCAGTTCATCGTTGACTTGGGGCTGGTGTCTGATTGGTGGTCAGTGTGAGTCCGCAACGGCCCGGGACTTCGAGGTCGAGGTAGCGGCGGCCTTCGGCCCATTCGTCGGTCTGCTCGGCGAGGACGGCAGCGATCAGGCGGATGATGGCGGCGCGGTGGGGAAGATGCCCACGACGTCGGTGCGGCGGCGGATCTCCCGGCTGAGTCGGGCGGTGTCAAGAATTGTGGACACTCGCGGTGACGGTGACCAGCGGCTCCCGGGTGGCCTACGCCGAGATCCACACCGACGAGAGAGCGTCCACTGCCATCGGCGTGCTCGAGCGCGCAGTGACCTGGTTCGCCGACCGAGGCGTCACAGCCGAGCTTGTTCTGTCCGACAACGGCTCGGCCTACAGATGCCACGCATGGCGCGATTCCTGCACTAACCTCGGGATCGCGCACAAGCGCACCCGGCCCATACCGGCCGCAGACCAACGGCAAGATTGAACGCTTCTGCCGCACACTCGGCGACGAATGGGCCTCCGCCCGGTTCTACGACTCCACCGACGCCCGCAACATGCGGCTACCGCAGTGGCTGCACTTCTACAATCAACACCGAGCCCACTCAGCTATCGGAGGCCACCCACCAGTCACCCGGCTGACCAACCTCCCCGGACATCGCACCTAGCCTTGACCGATGCTCTCCGCGAAGCCGGGATGCAGGGATCGATCGGCAGCGTGGGCGACGCTCCGGACAACGCCCTCATGGACTCCACAATCGGGCTGTACAAGACCGAGCTGATCGACCTGGAAATGACACGCAGGTGGACCGGCCGCAACGAGGTCGAGCGCGAGACCGCGGACTGGGTGAAGTGGTTCGGGCGACGAGTGACTGCACTCGGCGATCGACTACCGACGACCCATCGAGTATGAGGAGATGTACCGTTCCAACCAGGCGACCGAACCTCAGGCCGCCTGATTCAGCAAGACCCTCCGAGAGATCAAGTGTGGTTCAATGCGCACCGAAGATCCCGCCGGTGGCCGATCACGTGCTTGCCGCCCGGCGCCGGCATAGAACCTGCCACGTCCGGGAAGTCTACGAGTTCCTACGCGTCAGTCGATGGCATGGGAACCTACTCGTCGCCCAGATCGCTCGAGATCAATCAGCTGCCGACCCGGTCCGCGAGCTCGCCCACTGTGGTGGTCAAACGGTGCCCGCCCGCCTCGGCGGACTGTAACGAGAGCCAGTCAACACCCGCCTCCACCGCGAGGCGGGCGTCCCGGACGCCTGCGACGGTGACCATGACCGCCGTCTTCACGTCCTGCAGGGTTTCCACCACCTCCCGAGCGGGGATCCCGAAAGTGCACGAGACAACGGCGACGGGCTCGTGCCCGCCGCGACGCACTGCACATCGGGCAACTCCCGCGGCGGCAGCGGCTACCGGTGGGCGACGTCATCCCTCACTGGAAAAAATTCCTGGTTCGGTCTCCATTGACGTCAGTCGGACATCCGTGTTAACTTCATCCTGGCCTTAGTGTTAGCTTCATCACAGTCTGAGCGGTCGTGGGCGGCATTCATGTGACTTGAATCAGGTCACATGCGTCATCGACTCGCGAGACATGAACGGTCTTTGTCTTTCGAAGAGGAGTGTGCGCGTGAACACAGCAACGCCTGCGACGGGTGTCCTGCCACCGACGAAGAACTACATCGGGGGGGAGTGGCTTGACGCTGCGGACGGCAAGGAGATGGATGTATTCAACCCGGCGACCGGGCAGGCCTTTGCCTCGGTGCCGGAGTCTTCAGCCGAGGACGTGTCGCGTGCCGTCGAGGCCGCTGGTCGAGCCTTGCCGGAATGGCTCCGGACCACGCCGCGCGAGCGAGCCGAGCTTCTGTTCAAGATTGCCGATCGCATCGAGGAGCGCGGTGAAGACATCGCTCGCGTCGACACCGCCGAGAATGGCAAGCCAATCTTCGCTGCGCGGGCAGAGCCCGCTGATGTCGCCGACATGTTGCGCTTCTTCGCTGGAGCGGCGCGCACGATGACAGGGCTGAATGCCACCGAGTATCTTCGGGGGAGCACTTCGCTGATTAGGCGTGAACCTATCGGTATCGCCGGTCAGATCGCTCCGTGGAATTACCCGCTTCCAATGGCTATGTGGAAGGTTGGGCCGGCGCTTGCTGCGGGCAACGCGGTGGTTTTCAAGCCTTCGGAGCACACCCCGCTAACTGCTCTTCTCCTCGCCGAGCTGTGCCACGACATCCTCCCGCCCGGAGTGCTCAACATCGTCCTAGGACATGGCGATCCCGTTGGGGAAGCCCTGGTGACGCATCCGGACATCGGGATCGTTTCGGTCACCGGGTCGGCGAACACGGGCAGGAGAATTGCGCACAACGCGGCCGACACTGTGAAGCGTCTGCATCTTGAGCTAGGAGGAAAGACTCCGGTGCTCGTGTTCGACGACGTCGACGTGCAGCGGGTCGTTTCCGATCTGAAGGCTGTCAGCTTCTACAACGCCGGCCAAGACTGTACCGCTGCGAGTCGTGTGCTCGTCTCCGAGAAGATATACGACCGTTTCATGGAGGAACTCGTTCCCGCCGTGGAGTCGATCGTCGTGGATGACCCGATGTCCGCGAGAACTGAAATGGGCCCGGTCATCACCGAGGGCCAGCGCGAGCGGATCCTCGGCCTTGTGGACCGCGCGGTCTCTGCTGGG
>NZ_CP015451.1 GCF_003096075.1 Dietzia lutea
GAACGCCCGCCCCTCGTCGGCGTCCGGCAGTCGGGACCACGTGACGAACGGCCGGTAGCCCTCATCCTCGAGCGGCCGCCCGTCCCGCAGGGTGAGCAGCGTGCCCCACAGGTAGGCGCCGTCGTCGAGGTGACTCTCGAGGTCGACGTCCACCTCGACGTCCGCCCGGGGGATCGTCGGCCGCGCCACCTTGGGCACCACGACCTCGCCGTCGCGGTGCGCCCGCGCGCGCAGGACCGCGTCGGAGTACGGCTCGCCGTTCCAGTCGGCCGGCCGGTCCGGCCCGGCCTCCGCGAGGTCCGCCACGGTGCGCATCCCCCGCGCCCTCAGGGGGCCCACCTGCCCACCGCCGACGACGAGACTCACGTCATCGGACAGGACCAGCCGGCCGCGACACCCCTCGACGGGCCCGTCCCGGTCCTCCCACCCCTCCCACCACGGGCAGGTGCGGCATTCGCCGATCCGGCTGGGCGCGGTGTCCAGCTCACCGCGCACCACCGCCAGTCTCGTGGCGTGGGTGCGGTCGGCCGGGTCGAGCACCGGCTCGAGGTCGTGCACCACCGCGCGCGCAGGACCGCGTCGGAGTACGGCTCGCCGTTCCAGTCGGCCGGCCGGTCCGGCCCGGCCTCCGCGAGGTCCGCCACGGTGCGCATCCCCCGCGCCCTCAGGGGGCCCACCTGCCCACCGCCGACGACGAGACTCACGTCATCGGACAGGACCAGCCGGCCGCGACACCCCTCGACGGGCCCGTCCCGGTCCTCCCACCCCTCCCACCACGGGCAGGTGCGGCATTCGCCGATCCGGCTGGGCGCGGTGTCCAGCTCACCGCGCACCACCGCCAGTCTCGTGGCGTGGGTGCGGTCGGCCGGGTCGAGCACCGGCTCGAGGTCGTGCACCACCGCCCGCGCCGACCCCAGCCCGAGCACCGCACCCACCGGGGACGACGCCGCGTGCCCCACCGCCTCGAGCAGACGCCACGCGTGGACGAGCCGGTCGAGGTCCGCCGGATGGCGCCGCACCCGCAGGGTCGGATCGGGCGCCGGCGCCCAGTCGAGCAGCCGCGTCACCGTCGCCGTCGACGACCCCTTCCCCCGCCGCGGGTCGACCACCTTGTGGTTGACCACCAACACCGGCGCGTACCCCCCGCCGGGCACGGCCGCCAACGTGCACCTCAGGCCCGCCCGGCCACTGCCCTCATCGGCGGGAAGGGCGGCGCCCCACACCAGAGCCGCCCCGTCGGCCAACGCCCGGAGGGTCACCTCCTCGTCGTCGTCACCCGGTACGTCCCCCGGCAGATCCGTCCAGTGGTCCCCCACCACGTCCACCACCGCGGCGTCGGGGCGCGCGCCCGCCAGCGCGCGCTCCCTCAACCCCGCGCGGCGATCCGCCGCCGCCATGGCCCGCAGCCGGACGCCCTCGTCGAGCGGCGCCGTCCGCCACCAACCCGGCCGGGCGTCGCGCTCCCGGGCCACGCGGTGCAGACATCTGGCCCCCGACGCCGGTCCCACCACCGCCGCGTCGGGGACCCGGCCCGTGGTGCGCTCGGCGTCCTCCATCGCCGTCCATCATGGCCCAGCCGCGCAGCGGACGACGGTCCGGTCCTCAGCGCCAGGCGATTCGCCTAGGCTGGGGATCTGATGATCGCGACGAGAGAAGGATCGACGCCCATGGGCAAGCTGACGACCTACCGCGACAAGCGTGCCGGACTCCGGGCCCATGCCGCGGCGCTCAAGTCCACCGCCATGACCGAGGCCAAGCTCGCGGCCAAGGAGACCCGCAAGCAGGCCAGGGAGGCCCACCGCGTGGAACTGGCGGAGGCCAAGAAGCGCGCCAAGCTCGAGGGCAAGAACGCCGACCGCAAGGCCAAGCGCGAGGAGAAGCGCGCCGAGAAGCAGAACAAGCTCGACCGCAAGGCCGCAAAGCGGGACCGCAAGGCCGAGAAGGTCCACGCCAAGGAGGAGCGCAAGACCATCAAGCGTGAGGCCAAGATTCTGGCGAAGGACCGGAAGCTCGCCGAGAAGATCGACGCCGCCGGCCGCAAGCACGAGTACCAGCTGGCCGAGATGGAGCTCGACAAGCTCAAGGGCACCAAGCTGGGCAAGGACGACGTGCAACGTTGGCTGAACATGGCCAAGGTCGCCACCCCGGTCCTGCTGCCGCTGGTCTACAAGGTCGTGTCCAACGCGCAGAGCTCCGACAAGACCGCCGAGGCCGGCGGGGTCGACCTCAAGGCAGCCGGCATCAACGCCACCGGCCCCGCCGCCGCCCTGGGTGCGCGGATCGTCCGCCTCGAGCGGACCCTCGACGGGCTCGAGACGAGCCGCGGTGGCGAGCGGGAGGTCAAGGATTTCGTCGCCTCCACCCGCACGCGCCTGACCGACCTGCGCACGGCCGTCGAGACCGCCGAGACCACGCCCACCGCCCAGCGGCGCGAGATCCACTCCTCGATCTCCGGCGAACTCGACCGAGTGAACAAGGACGTCCTGGCCCGCCTGGGGGTCAAGGCGTGACCCAGCTGCGTGGGCGTCTGGCCTCCGTCGCGGTGGCGGCCGCGTTGCTCGGCGGCGCGACCGCACCCGCCGTGATGCTCGCGCCCGTCGCGGCCGCGCACTCCGTGCTGATCTCCGTCGACCCGGAGGACGGCTCACAGCTCGACACGGCGCCCGAGCAGATCGTGTTGATCTTCAACGAGGAGGTCAACCAGAACTTCGCCTCCGTCGCCGTCACCGCCGGTGATGACCGGACCAATCGCGTGACCGGCGAGCCGATGGTCGACGGCGAGACCGTCACCGCCCGCGTCGACGACCTCGCGCCCGGCGCCTACACCGTCGGCTATCGCGTCACCTCGGCCGACGGGCACGTCGTGAGCGGGTCCTCGGTGTTCACCGTCGCCGATGCCGAGGGCGGTGCCGGCGCGGACGGGGGCGCGGCCGGTGCTGACGGCGGTGGCGAGGCTGAGGGAGGTGCCGGGGCTGAGGATTCCGATGCTGGCGGTGCCACGGCTTCCGACGCCGGTGGCGAGTCGGCGGACGCCGATGCGACCGAGGCCGACGTCGCCGACGAGACCTCCGGAGAGAGCTCCGGGGTCAATCCCGTGATCTGGGTGGTCGGCGGCCTGGCCGTCCTGCTCATCGGCGGCGCGTTCGTGCTGCTGCGCCGGGGTGGCGGCAGCGGCAGCTGACTGACGGGTCGGGGGGCAACGAGCCGCCGACCGGGGCCTCCGCCCGCCTCTTCGCAGCCGCACGCCTCCCTGGCGTCTCGCTCCTGAGGATGGCGTCTCGCTCCCCCAGCCTCCCGGCAGCCGCACGTCTCCCTGGCGTCTCGCTCCTGAGGATGGCGTCTCGCTCCCCCAGCCTCCCGGCAGCCGCACGCCTCCCTGGCGTCTCGCTCCTGCGGATGTACGCGGCACACACAGCCGCTCCTCAACATGGCGTCTCGCCCACCCTTCGGTGCAGGCGAGACGCCATGTTGGCGGGCGGCTGTGGTCGGGCGGGCGCTGGGTGCGGGTCCACGACGACGGCGACTGGTCCACGATAATCGTGTTCGAGGGTCTGCTCACCGTCACCAACGCACTCATCACGTGGGACATCCCGCCGGGCACCCCGGCCGGCGAGTACCGGGTCGTGTACACCGCGTCGGGCCGCGGGCTCGACGGCCGCCTGTTCCCGGTTCGGGGGGAGAGCCGGGCCTTCGACGTGCGCTGACGGCGACTCTGGGACACTGATACCGACATTCGTTGCAGTTCCTAGTGAAAGGACAACGCCCGTGGACATCAAGGGTGCTTCCGTCATCGTCACCGGTGCCGCCTCCGGCCTGGGTAACGCCACCGCGCGTTCCTTCGCCGAGAAGGGCGCCGTCGTGTTCGGCCTCGACCTCCAGCAGTCGATCGACAAGGCCGTCGAGCAGGGCATCGACGAGGGCATCACCCTCATCGCCGCTGACGTGACCAGTGAGGACGACGTCAAGGCCGCCATCGCCCGCGCCACCGAGGCCGCACCGCTGCGCGTCGTCGTCAACTGCGCCGGCATCGCGCCGGCCGCCCGCATCGTCTCCAAGAAGGGCGTCCACGCGCTCGACCTGTTCGAGACCTGCATCTCCGTGAACCTCGTGGGCACCTTCAACGTGCTGCGGCTGGCCGCCGAGGCCATGTCCACCCAGGACACCGTCGACGAGGACGGCCAGCGCGGCGTCATCATCAACACCGCGTCCGTCGCCGCGTACGAGGGCCAGGTCGGGCAGATCGCCTACGCCGCCTCGAAGGGCGGCGTCTACTCGATGGGCATCTGTGCCGCCCGCGACCTCGCGCAGTTCGGCATCCGGGTCAACACCATCGCCCCGGGCACCATCGAGACCCCGATGCTCAAGGGCCTGACCGAGGAGTTCCAGAAGTCCCTCGAGGCCGCGATCCCGTTCCCGTCGCGCCTCGGCCGCCCGTCGGACTACGCGCAGCTGGCCAACGCGATCGTCGAGCACGACTACCTCAACGGCGAGAGCTTCCGCATGGACGGCGCCCTGCGCATGGCGCCGCGCTAGACAGCGCGCTGCGCCAGAGGGACCGCCGCGCTAGACGAACCGCCGCGCCGCAGCGCTCCTGATGACTGCAGGCCCGCCCCCGTCACGGGAGCGGGCCTGCAGTCGTAGGCGGGGGCGGGTATCAGCCGCGGCCGTTCCCGTCGCGCCTCGGCCGCCCGTCGGACTACGCGCAGCTGGCCAACGCGATCGTCGAGCACGACTACCTCAACGGCGAGAGCTTCCGCATGGACGGCGCCCTGCGCATGGCGCCGCGCTAGACAGCGCGCTGCGCCAGAGGGACCGCCGCGCTAGACGAACCGCCGCGCCGCAGCGCTCCTGATGACTGCAGGCCCGCCCCCGTCACGGGAGCGGGCCTGCAGTCGTAGGCGGGGGCGGGTATCAGCCGCGGCCGTTGTCGATCGCCGGGCCGGGGGCCGGCGGGGCCGGCGCGGGGGCCGGGGCGCCGGCGGGCGCGGGCAGGCCCGGCAGCGGCGGCAGGACGATGCCCGCGTCGAGCAGCGCCTGCTGGATCTGCGGCGCGAACGTGACGGCGGCGGCGACCGTCGCACCGACCAGCACGACCGGGATCAGGACGGCGGGGTCCTCGATGACGGTCGTCGCGCCGTCACCGATGCCGAGCGAGCCGGCGACGGGGGCGTAGAGCGGCGCGAGCGAGCCGGTGGTGGGCTCACCGATCAGCGCCGAGCCGGAGGTGTCCACGGATCCGGTGCCCTCGGCCGGAGTGAGGACGTCGACCGAGCCGTTGTCGGCGAGGGAGCCGGTCAGCGGCGCGAAGGAACCGGTGGTCGGCTCGCCGAGCAGGGTGGAACCGGACGTGTCGAGGGACCCCTCGCCGGTGGCGTTGTCCTCGGGGAAGATCTCCAGCGACCCGCCCTCGAGCGAATCGGAGACCAGGCCGAGGCTGCCGGAATCCAGGCCGCCGGTCTGGGCTCCTGCGACGCCGGGGAGACCGGCCATGGTGAGTGCGGCGGCGGCTGCGACGGCAGCGGCCTTGCGGGTGGTGAACGTCATCTTTACGTCTCCTCGGGTGGAAAGGGGTTCCCAGGCGCGGAGGCTCGTAGCCGGACCACCCCGGGTGGGGCCTGCCTGGCCCGCCAAAACGCTGTTACAACACCAACAGTGAGATGCGGACCACGCCTCACCTTATCCGTGGATTCAGGTGACATACGGCGTGAACTCAGTTAGATCTTAGTTAGATTAAGCGCCGAGATCCTTTCTCCCACACGGCGAGTGGGGAGCGCAGCGCCGTTTCGGGCCCCGCCGCGGTCGCTCGCCGCCGGACGGGCCGGCGCCGGGGCGGATAAGAGGACGCCGATACTCGCCGGTCACGGGCGCCGACTCAGCCGAACCTCGTGATCCACTCCCGCACGGCCCGCGTGGCGCGGACGTCGTCCTCGTTGTAGGCGAGGATCCGCTCGCGCCCGGCGTCGCGTTCGACGCCCCGGGCCGCCTGCGCGTCCCGGTACCACCCGAGCGAGGCCTCACCGCCCGCCTCGGGATCCCGCCAGGTGAACCCGGCGACCGGCGCGACCACCTTGAGACCCAGGCCTGACGTGGAGACGAACTGGGTGGCGACGGCCTCGTGAACATCCACCCACAGTGGAGAGGAGATGAAGCGCCGCACCTCGGCGACGCCGGGGACCCCCTTGACGACGGCGAGGGTGCCCTCCGGACCGAACCTGCCCGCCGAGGAGAGGAGCCAGCCGTTCTCGGCGGCCCGTGAATAGCAGTACGCGCGGAACGAGCGCCCCTGCCCTGCCGCCCGGTCCCGTATCCCGGTGAGCCAGCGCCAGAATTCCGCGAACGCCCGCCCCTCGTCGGCGTCCGGCAGTCGGGACCACGTGACGAACGGCCGGTAGCCCTCATCCTCGAGCGGCCGCCCGTCCCGCAGGGTGAGCAGCGTGCCCCACAGGTAGGCGCCGTCGTCGAGGTGACTCTCGAGGTCGACGTCCACCTCGACGTCCGCCCGGGGGATCGTCGGCCGCGCCACCTTGGGCACCACGACCTCGCCGTCGCGGTGCGCCCGCGCGCGCAGGACCGCGTCGGAGTACGGCTCGCCGTTCCAGTCGGCCGGCCGGTCCGGCCCGGCCTCCGCGAGGTCCGCCACGGTGCGCATCCCCCGCGCCCTCAGGGGGCCCACCTGCCCACCGCCGACGACGAGACTCACGTCATCGGACAGGACCAGCCGGCCGCGACACCCCTCGACGGGCCCGTCCCGGTCCTCCCACCCCTCCCACCACGGGCAGGTGCGGCATTCGCCGATCCGGCTGGGCGCGGTGTCCAGCTCACCGCGCACCACCGCCAGTCTCGTGGCGTGGGTGCGGTCGGCCGGGTCGAGCACCGGCTCGAGGTCGTGCACCACCGCGCGCGCAGGACCGCGTCGGAGTACGGCTCGCCGTTCCAGTCGGCCGGCCGGTCCGGCCCGGCCTCCGCGAGGTCCGCCACGGTGCGCATCCCCCGCGCCCTCAGGGGGCCCACCTGCCCACCGCCGACGACGAGACTCACGTCATCGGACAGGACCAGCCGGCCGCGACACCCCTCGACGGGCCCGTCCCGGTCCTCCCACCCCTCCCACCACGGGCAGGTGCGGCATTCGCCGATCCGGCTGGGCGCGGTGTCCAGCTCACCGCGCACCACCGCCAGTCTCGTGGCGTGGGTGCGGTCGGCCGGGTCGAGCACCGGCTCGAGGTCGTGCACCACCGCCCGCGCCGACCCCAGCCCGAGCACCGCACCCACCGGGGACGACGCCGCGTGCCCCACCGCCTCGAGCAGACGCCACGCGTGGACGAGCCGGTCGAGGTCCGCCGGATGGCGCCGCACCCGCAGGGTCGGATCGGGCGCCGGCGCCCAGTCGAGCAGCCGCGTCACCGTCGCCGTCGACGACCCCTTCCCCCGCCGCGGGTCGACCACCTTGTGGTTGACCACCAACACCGGCGCGTACCCCCCGCCGGGCACGGCCGCCAACGTGCACCTCAGGCCCGCCCGGCCACTGCCCTCATCGGCGGGAAGGGCGGCGCCCCACACCAGAGCCGCCCCGTCGGCCAACGCCCGGAGGGTCACCTCCTCGTCGTCGTCACCCGGTACGTCCCCCGGCAGATCCGTCCAGTGGTCCCCCACCACGTCCACCACCGCGGCGTCGGGGCGCGCGCCCGCCAGCGCGCGCTCCCTCAACCCCGCGCGGCGATCCGCCGCCGCCATGGCCCGCAGCCGGACGCCCTCGTCGAGCGGCGCCGTCCGCCACCAACCCGGCCGGGCGTCGCGCTCCCGGGCCACGCGGTGCAGACATCTGGCCCCCGACGCCGGTCCCACCACCGCCGCGTCGGGGACCCGGCCCGTGGTGCGCTCGGCGTCCTCCATCGCCGTCCATCATGGCCCAGCCGCGCAGCGGACGACGGTCCGGTCCTCAGCGCCAGGCGATTCGCCTAGGCTGGGGATCTGATGATCGCGACGAGAGAAGGATCGACGCCCATGGGCAAGCTGACGACCTACCGCGACAAGCGTGCCGGACTCCGGGCCCATGCCGCGGCGCTCAAGTCCACCGCCATGACCGAGGCCAAGCTCGCGGCCAAGGAGACCCGCAAGCAGGCCAGGGAGGCCCACCGCGTGGAACTGGCGGAGGCCAAGAAGCGCGCCAAGCTCGAGGGCAAGAACGCCGACCGCAAGGCCAAGCGCGAGGAGAAGCGCGCCGAGAAGCAGAACAAGCTCGACCGCAAGGCCGCAAAGCGGGACCGCAAGGCCGAGAAGGTCCACGCCAAGGAGGAGCGCAAGACCATCAAGCGTGAGGCCAAGATTCTGGCGAAGGACCGGAAGCTCGCCGAGAAGATCGACGCCGCCGGCCGCAAGCACGAGTACCAGCTGGCCGAGATGGAGCTCGACAAGCTCAAGGGCACCAAGCTGGGCAAGGACGACGTGCAACGTTGGCTGAACATGGCCAAGGTCGCCACCCCGGTCCTGCTGCCGCTGGTCTACAAGGTCGTGTCCAACGCGCAGAGCTCCGACAAGACCGCCGAGGCCGGCGGGGTCGACCTCAAGGCAGCCGGCATCAACGCCACCGGCCCCGCCGCCGCCCTGGGTGCGCGGATCGTCCGCCTCGAGCGGACCCTCGACGGGCTCGAGACGAGCCGCGGTGGCGAGCGGGAGGTCAAGGATTTCGTCGCCTCCACCCGCACGCGCCTGACCGACCTGCGCACGGCCGTCGAGACCGCCGAGACCACGCCCACCGCCCAGCGGCGCGAGATCCACTCCTCGATCTCCGGCGAACTCGACCGAGTGAACAAGGACGTCCTGGCCCGCCTGGGGGTCAAGGCGTGACCCAGCTGCGTGGGCGTCTGGCCTCCGTCGCGGTGGCGGCCGCGTTGCTCGGCGGCGCGACCGCACCCGCCGTGATGCTCGCGCCCGTCGCGGCCGCGCACTCCGTGCTGATCTCCGTCGACCCGGAGGACGGCTCACAGCTCGACACGGCGCCCGAGCAGATCGTGTTGATCTTCAACGAGGAGGTCAACCAGAACTTCGCCTCCGTCGCCGTCACCGCCGGTGATGACCGGACCAATCGCGTGACCGGCGAGCCGATGGTCGACGGCGAGACCGTCACCGCCCGCGTCGACGACCTCGCGCCCGGCGCCTACACCGTCGGCTATCGCGTCACCTCGGCCGACGGGCACGTCGTGAGCGGGTCCTCGGTGTTCACCGTCGCCGATGCCGAGGGCGGTGCCGGCGCGGACGGGGGCGCGGCCGGTGCTGACGGCGGTGGCGAGGCTGAGGGAGGTGCCGGGGCTGAGGATTCCGATGCTGGCGGTGCCACGGCTTCCGACGCCGGTGGCGAGTCGGCGGACGCCGATGCGACCGAGGCCGACGTCGCCGACGAGACCTCCGGAGAGAGCTCCGGGGTCAATCCCGTGATCTGGGTGGTCGGCGGCCTGGCCGTCCTGCTCATCGGCGGCGCGTTCGTGCTGCTGCGCCGGGGTGGCGGCAGCGGCAGCTGACTGACGGGTCGGGGGGCAACGAGCCGCCGACCGGGGCCTCCGCCCGCCTCTTCGCAGCCGCACGCCTCCCTGGCGTCTCGCTCCTGAGGATGGCGTCTCGCTCCCCCAGCCTCCCGGCAGCCGCACGTCTCCCTGGCGTCTCGCTCCTGAGGATGGCGTCTCGCTCCCCCAGCCTCCCGGCAGCCGCACGCCTCCCTGGCGTCTCGCTCCTGCGGATGTACGCGGCACACACAGCCGCTCCTCAACATGGCGTCTCGCCCACCCTTCGGTGCAGGCGAGACGCCATGTTGGCGGGCGGCTGTGGTCGGGCGGGCGCTGGGTGCGGGTCCACGACGACGGCGACTGGTCCACGATAATCGTGTTCGAGGGTCTGCTCACCGTCACCAACGCACTCATCACGTGGGACATCCCGCCGGGCACCCCGGCCGGCGAGTACCGGGTCGTGTACACCGCGTCGGGCCGCGGGCTCGACGGCCGCCTGTTCCCGGTTCGGGGGGAGAGCCGGGCCTTCGACGTGCGCTGACGGCGACTCTGGGACACTGATACCGACATTCGTTGCAGTTCCTAGTGAAAGGACAACGCCCGTGGACATCAAGGGTGCTTCCGTCATCGTCACCGGTGCCGCCTCCGGCCTGGGTAACGCCACCGCGCGTTCCTTCGCCGAGAAGGGCGCCGTCGTGTTCGGCCTCGACCTCCAGCAGTCGATCGACAAGGCCGTCGAGCAGGGCATCGACGAGGGCATCACCCTCATCGCCGCTGACGTGACCAGTGAGGACGACGTCAAGGCCGCCATCGCCCGCGCCACCGAGGCCGCACCGCTGCGCGTCGTCGTCAACTGCGCCGGCATCGCGCCGGCCGCCCGCATCGTCTCCAAGAAGGGCGTCCACGCGCTCGACCTGTTCGAGACCTGCATCTCCGTGAACCTCGTGGGCACCTTCAACGTGCTGCGGCTGGCCGCCGAGGCCATGTCCACCCAGGACACCGTCGACGAGGACGGCCAGCGCGGCGTCATCATCAACACCGCGTCCGTCGCCGCGTACGAGGGCCAGGTCGGGCAGATCGCCTACGCCGCCTCGAAGGGCGGCGTCTACTCGATGGGCATCTGTGCCGCCCGCGACCTCGCGCAGTTCGGCATCCGGGTCAACACCATCGCCCCGGGCACCATCGAGACCCCGATGCTCAAGGGCCTGACCGAGGAGTTCCAGAAGTCCCTCGAGGCCGCGATCCCGTTCCCGTCGCGCCTCGGCCGCCCGTCGGACTACGCGCAGCTGGCCAACGCGATCGTCGAGCACGACTACCTCAACGGCGAGAGCTTCCGCATGGACGGCGCCCTGCGCATGGCGCCGCGCTAGACAGCGCGCTGCGCCAGAGGGACCGCCGCGCTAGACGAACCGCCGCGCCGCAGCGCTCCTGATGACTGCAGGCCCGCCCCCGTCACGGGAGCGGGCCTGCAGTCGTAGGCGGGGGCGGGTATCAGCCGCGGCCGTTCCCGTCGCGCCTCGGCCGCCCGTCGGACTACGCGCAGCTGGCCAACGCGATCGTCGAGCACGACTACCTCAACGGCGAGAGCTTCCGCATGGACGGCGCCCTGCGCATGGCGCCGCGCTAGACAGCGCGCTGCGCCAGAGGGACCGCCGCGCTAGACGAACCGCCGCGCCGCAGCGCTCCTGATGACTGCAGGCCCGCCCCCGTCACGGGAGCGGGCCTGCAGTCGTAGGCGGGGGCGGGTATCAGCCGCGGCCGTTGTCGATCGCCGGGCCGGGGGCCGGCGGGGCCGGCGCGGGGGCCGGGGCGCCGGCGGGCGCGGGCAGGCCCGGCAGCGGCGGCAGGACGATGCCCGCGTCGAGCAGCGCCTGCTGGATCTGCGGCGCGAACGTGACGGCGGCGGCGACCGTCGCACCGACCAGCACGACCGGGATCAGGACGGCGGGGTCCTCGATGACGGTCGTCGCGCCGTCACCGATGCCGAGCGAGCCGGCGACGGGGGCGTAGAGCGGCGCGAGCGAGCCGGTGGTGGGCTCACCGATCAGCGCCGAGCCGGAGGTGTCCACGGATCCGGTGCCCTCGGCCGGAGTGAGGACGTCGACCGAGCCGTTGTCGGCGAGGGAGCCGGTCAGCGGCGCGAAGGAACCGGTGGTCGGCTCGCCGAGCAGGGTGGAACCGGACGTGTCGAGGGACCCCTCGCCGGTGGCGTTGTCCTCGGGGAAGATCTCCAGCGACCCGCCCTCGAGCGAATCGGAGACCAGGCCGAGGCTGCCGGAATCCAGGCCGCCGGTCTGGGCTCCTGCGACGCCGGGGAGACCGGCCATGGTGAGTGCGGCGGCGGCTGCGACGGCAGCGGCCTTGCGGGTGGTGAACGTCATCTTTACGTCTCCTCGGGTGGAAAGGGGTTCCCAGGCGCGGAGGCTCGTAGCCGGACCACCCCGGGTGGGGCCTGCCTGGCCCGCCAAAACGCTGTTACAACACCAACAGTGAGATGCGGACCACGCCTCACCTTATCCGTGGATTCAGGTGACATACGGCGTGAACTCAGTTAGATCTTAGTTAGATTAAGCGCCGAGATCCTTTCTCCCACACGGCGAGTGGGGAGCGCAGCGCCGTTTCGGGCCCCGCCGCGGTCGCTCGCCGCCGGACGGGCCGGCGCCGGGGCGGATAAGAGGACGCCGATACTCGCCGGTCACGGGCGCCGACTCAGCCGAACCTCGTGATCCACTCCCGCACGGCCCGCGTGGCGCGGACGTCGTCCTCGTTGTAGGCGAGGATCCGCTCGCGCCCGGCGTCGCGTTCGACGCCCCGGGCCGCCTGCGCGTCCCGGTACCACCCGAGCGAGGCCTCACCGCCCGCCTCGGGATCCCGCCAGGTGAACCCGGCGACCGGCGCGACCACCTTGAGACCCAGGCCTGACGTGGAGACGAACTGGGTGGCGACGGCCTCGTGAACATCCACCCACAGTGGAGAGGAGATGAAGCGCCGCACCTCGGCGACGCCGGGGACCCCCTTGACGACGGCGAGGGTGCCCTCCGGACCGAACCTGCCCGCCGAGGAGAGGAGCCAGCCGTTCTCGGCGGCCCGTGAATAGCAGTACGCGCGGAACGAGCGCCCCTGCCCTGCCGCCCGGTCCCGTATCCCGGTGAGCCAGCGCCAGAATTCCGCGAACGCCCGCCCCTCGTCGGCGTCCGGCAGTCGGGACCACGTGACGAACGGCCGGTAGCCCTCATCCTCGAGCGGCCGCCCGTCCCGCAGGGTGAGCAGCGTGCCCCACAGGTAGGCGCCGTCGTCGAGGTGACTCTCGAGGTCGACGTCCACCTCGACGTCCGCCCGGGGGATCGTCGGCCGCGCCACCTTGGGCACCACGACCTCGCCGTCGCGGTGCGCCCGCGCGCGCAGGACCGCGTCGGAGTACGGCTCGCCGTTCCAGTCGGCCGGCCGGTCCGGCCCGGCCTCCGCGAGGTCCGCCACGGTGCGCATCCCCCGCGCCCTCAGGGGGCCCACCTGCCCACCGCCGACGACGAGACTCACGTCATCGGACAGGAACCAGCCGGCCGCGACACCCCTCGACGGGCCCGTCCCGGTCCTCCCACCCCTCCCACCACGGGCAGGTGCGGCATTCGCCGATCCGGCTGGGCGCGGTGTCCAGCTCACCGCGCACCACCGCCAGTCTCGTGGCGTGGGTGCGGTCGGCCGGGTCGAGCACCGGCTCGAGGTCGTGCACCACCGCGCGCGCAGGACCGCGTCGGAGTACGGCTCGCCGTTCCAGTCGGCCGGCCGGTCCGGCCCGGCCTCCGCGAGGTCCGCCACGGTGCGCATCCCCCGCGCCCTCAGGGGGCCCACCTGCCCACCGCCGACGACGAGACTCACGTCATCGGACAGGACCAGCCGGCCGCGACACCCCTCGACGGGCCCGTCCCGGTCCTCCCACCCCTCCCACCACGGGCAGGTGCGGCATTCGCCGATCCGGCTGGGCGCGGTGTCCAGCTCACCGCGCACCACCGCCAGTCTCGTGGCGTGGGTGCGGTCGGCCGGGTCGAGCACCGGCTCGAGGTCGTGCACCACCCGCCCGCGCCGACCCCAGCCCGAGCACCGCACCCACCGGGGACGACGCCGCGTGCCCCACCGCCTCGAGCAGACGCCACGCGTGGACGAGCCGGTCGAGGTCCGCCGGATGGCGCCGCACCCGCAGGGTCGGATCGGGCGCCGGCGCCCAGTCGAGCAGCCGCGTCACCGTCGCCGTCGACGACCCCTTCCCCCGCCGCGGGTCGACCACCTTGTGGTTGACCACCAACACCGGCGCGTACCCCCCGCCGGGCACGGCCGCCAACGTGCACCTCAGGCCCGCCCGGCCACTGCCCTCATCGGCGGGAAGGGCGGCGCCCCACACCAGAGCCGCCCCGTCGGCCAACGCCCGGAGGGTCACCTCCTCGTCGTCGTCACCCGGTACGTCCCCGGGCAGATCCGTCCAGTGGTCCCCCACCACGTCCACCACCGCGGCGTCGGGGGCGCGCGCCCGCCAGCGCGCGCTCCCTCAACCCCGCGCGGCGATCCGCCGCCGCCATGGCCCGCAGCCGGACGCCCTCGTCGAGCGGCGCCGTCCGCCACCAACCCGGCCGGGCGTCGCGCTCCCGGGCCACGCGGTGCAGACATCTGGCCCCCGACGCCGGTCCCACCACCGCCGCGTCGGGGACCCGGCCCGTGGTGCGCTCGGCGTCCTCCATCGCCGTCCATCATGGCCCAGCCGCGCAGCGGACGACGGTCCGGTCCTCAGCGCCAGGCGATTCGCCTAGGCTGGGGATCTGATGATCGCGACGAGAGAAGGATCGACGCCCATGGGCAAGCTGACGACCTACCGCGACAAGCGTGCCGGACTCCGGGCCCATGCCGCGGCGCTCAAGTCCACCGCCATGACCGAGGCCAAGCTCGCGGCCAAGGAGACCCGCAAGCAGGCCAGGGAGGCCCACCGCGTGGAACTGGCGGAGGCCAAGAAGCGCGCCAAGCTCGAGGGCAAGAACGCCGACCGCAAGGCCAAGCGCGAGGAGAAGCGCGCCGAGAAGCAGAACAAGCTCGACCGCAAGGCCGCAAAGCGGGACCGCAAGGCCGAGAAGGTCCACGCCAAGGAGGAGCGCAAGACCATCAAGCGTGAGGCCAAGATTCTGGCGAAGGACCGGAAGCTCGCCGAGAAGATCGACGCCGCCGGCCGCAAGCACGAGTACCAGCTGGCCGAGATGGAGCTCGACAAGCTCAAGGGCACCAAGCTGGGCAAGGACGACGTGCAACGTTGGCTGAACATGGCCAAGGTCGCCACCCCGGTCCTGCTGCCGCTGGTCTACAAGGTCGTGTCCAACGCGCAGAGCTCCGACAAGACCGCCGAGGCCGGCGGGGTCGACCTCAAGGCAGCCGGCATCAACGCCACCGGCCCCGCCGCCGCCCTGGGTGCGCGGATCGTCCGCCTCGAGCGGACCCTCGACGGGCTCGAGACGAGCCGCGGTGGCGAGCGGGAGGTCAAGGATTTCGTCGCCTCCACCCGCACGCGCCTGACCGACCTGCGCACGGCCGTCGAGACCGCCGAGACCACGCCCACCGCCCAGCGGCGCGAGATCCACTCCTCGATCTCCGGCGAACTCGACCGAGTGAACAAGGACGTCCTGGCCCGCCTGGGGGTCAAGGCGTGACCCAGCTGCGTGGGCGTCTGGCCTCCGTCGCGGTGGCGGCCGCGTTGCTCGGCGGCGCGACCGCACCCGCCGTGATGCTCGCGCCCGTCGCGGCCGCGCACTCCGTGCTGATCTCCGTCGACCCGGAGGACGGCTCACAGCTCGACACGGCGCCCGAGCAGATCGTGTTGATCTTCAACGAGGAGGTCAACCAGAACTTCGCCTCCGTCGCCGTCACCGCCGGTGATGACCGGACCAATCGCGTGACCGGCGAGCCGATGGTCGACGGCGAGACCGTCACCGCCCGCGTCGACGACCTCGCGCCCGGCGCCTACACCGTCGGCTATCGCGTCACCTCGGCCGACGGGCACGTCGTGAGCGGGTCCTCGGTGTTCACCGTCGCCGATGCCGAGGGCGGTGCCGGCGCGGACGGGGGCGCGGCCGGTGCTGACGGCGGTGGCGAGGCTGAGGGAGGTGCCGGGGCTGAGGATTCCGATGCTGGCGGTGCCACGGCTTCCGACGCCGGTGGCGAGTCGGCGGACGCCGATGCGACCGAGGCCGACGTCGCCGACGAGACCTCCGGAGAGAGCTCCGGGGTCAATCCCGTGATCTGGGTGGTCGGCGGCCTGGCCGTCCTGCTCATCGGCGGCGCGTTCGTGCTGCTGCGCCGGGGTGGCGGCAGCGGCAGCTGACTGACGGGTCGGGGGGCAACGAGCCGCCGACCGGGGCCTCCGCCCGCCTCTTCGCAGCCGCACGCCTCCCTGGCGTCTCGCTCCTGAGGATGGCGTCTCGCTCCCCCAGCCTCCCGGCAGCCGCACGTCTCCCTGGCGTCTCGCTCCTGAGGATGGCGTCTCGCTCCCCCAGCCTCCCGGCAGCCGCACGCCTCCCTGGCGTCTCGCTCCTGCGGATGTACGCGGCACACACAGCCGCTCCTCAACATGGCGTCTCGCCCACCCTTCGGTGCAGGCGAGACGCCATGTTGGCGGGCGGCTGTGGTCGGGCGGGCGCTGGGTGCGGGTCCACGACGACGGCGACTGGTCCACGATAATCGTGTTCGAGGGTCTGCTCACCGTCACCAACGCACTCATCACGTGGGACATCCCGCCGGGCACCCCGGCCGGCGAGTACCGGGTCGTGTACACCGCGTCGGGCCGCGGGCTCGACGGCCGCCTGTTCCCGGTTCGGGGGGAGAGCCGGGCCTTCGACGTGCGCTGACGGCGACTCTGGGACACTGATACCGACATTCGTTGCAGTTCCTAGTGAAAGGACAACGCCCGTGGACATCAAGGGTGCTTCCGTCATCGTCACCGGTGCCGCCTCCGGCCTGGGTAACGCCACCGCGCGTTCCTTCGCCGAGAAGGGCGCCGTCGTGTTCGGCCTCGACCTCCAGCAGTCGATCGACAAGGCCGTCGAGCAGGGCATCGACGAGGGCATCACCCTCATCGCCGCTGACGTGACCAGTGAGGACGACGTCAAGGCCGCCATCGCCCGCGCCACCGAGGCCGCACCGCTGCGCGTCGTCGTCAACTGCGCCGGCATCGCGCCCGGCCGCCCGCATCGTCTCCAAGAAGGGCGTCCACCGCGCTCGACCTGTTTCGAGACCTGCATCTCCGTGAACCTCGTGGGCACCTTCAACGTGCTGCGGCTGGCCGCCGAGGCCATGTCCACCCAGGACACCGTCGACGAGGACGGCCAGCGCGGCGTCATCATCAACACCGCGTCCGTCGCCGCGTACGAGGGCCAGGTCGGGCAGATCGCCTACGCCGCCTCGAAGGGCGGCGTCTACTCGATGGGCATCTGTGCCGCCCGCGACCTCGCGCAGTTCGGCATCCGGGTCAACACCATCGCCCCGGGCACCATCGAGACCCCGATGCTCAAGGGCCTGACCGAGGAGTTCCAGAAGTCCCTCGAGGCCGCGATCCCGTTCCCGTCGCGCCTCGGCCGCCCGTCGGACTACGCGCAGCTGGCCAACGCGATCGTCGAGCACGACTACCTCAACGGCGAGAGCTTCCGCATGGACGGCGCCCTGCGCATGGCGCCGCGCTAGACAGCGCGCTGCGCCAGAGGGACCGCCGCGCTAGACGAACCGCCGCGCCGCAGCGCTCCTGATGACTGCAGGCCCGCCCCCGTCACGGGAGCGGGCCTGCAGTCGTAGGCGGGGGCGGGTATCAGCCGCGGCCGTTCCCGTCGCGCCTCGGCCGCCCGTCGGACTACGCGCAGCTGGCCAACGCGATCGTCGAGCACGACTACCTCAACGGCGAGAGCTTCCGCATGGACGGCGCCCTGCGCATGGCGCCGCGCTAGACAGCGCGCTGCGCCAGAGGGACCGCCGCGCTAGACGAACCCGCCGCGCCGCAGCGCTCCTGATGACTGCAGGCCCGCCCCCGTCACGGGAGCGGGCCTGCAGTCGTAGGCGGGGGCGGGTATCAGCCGCGGCCGTTGTCGATCGCCGGGCCGGGGGCCGGCGGGGCCGGCGCGGGGGCCGGGGCGCCGGCGGGCGCGGGCAGGCCCGGCAGCGGCGGCAGGACGATGCCCGCGTCGAGCAGCGCCTGCTGGATCTGCGGCGCGAACGTGACGGCGGCGGCGACCGTCGCACCGACCAGCACGACCGGGATCAGGACGGCGGGGTCCTCGATGACGGTCGTCGCGCCGTCACCGATGCCGAGCGAGCCGGCGACGGGGGCGTAGAGCGGCGCGAGCGAGCCGGTGGTGGGCTCACCGATCAGCGCCGAGCCGGAGGTGTCCACGGATCCGGTGCCCTCGGCCGGAGTGAGGACGTCGACCGAGCCGTTGTCGGCGAGGGAGCCGGTCAGCGGCGCGAAGGAACCGGTGGTCGGCTCGCCGAGCAGGGTGGAACCGGACGTGTCGAGGGACCCCTCGCCGGTGGCGTTGTCCTCGGGGAAGATCTCCAGCGACCCGCCCTCGAGCGAATCGGAGACCAGGCCGAGGCTGCCGGAATCCAGGCCGCCGGTCTGGGCTCCTGCGACGCCGGGGAGACCGGCCATGGTGAGTGCGGCGGCGGCTGCGACGGCAGCGGCCTTGCGGGTGGTGAACGTCATCTTTACGTCTCCTCGGGTGGAAAGGGGTTCCCAGGCGCGGAGGCTCGTAGCCGGACCACCCCGGGTGGGGCCTGCCTGGCCCGCCAAAACGCTGTTACAACACCAACAGTGAGATGCGGACCACGCCTCACCTTATCCGTGGATTCAGGTGACATACGGCGTGAACTCAGTTAGATCTTAGTTAGATTAAGCGCCGAGATCCTTTCTCCCACACGGCGAGTGGGGAGCGCAGCGCCGTTTCGGGCCCCGCCGCGGTCGCTCGCCGCCGGACGGGCCGGCGCCGGGGCGGATAAGAGGACGCCGATACTCGCCGGTCACGGGCGCCGACTCAGCCCGAACCTCGTGATCCACTCCCGCACGGCCCGCGTGGCGCGGACGTCGTCCTCGTTGTAGGCGAGGATCCGCTCGCGCCCGGCGTCGCGTTCGACGCCCCGGGCCGCCTGCGCGTCCCGGTACCACCCGAGCGAGGCCTCACCGCCCGCCTCGGGATCCCGCCAGGTGAACCCGGCGACCGGCGCGACCACCTTGAGACCCAGGCCTGACGTGGAGACGAACTGGGTGGCGACGGCCTCGTGAACATCCACCCACAGTGGAGAGGAGATGAAGCGCCGCACCTCGGCGACGCCGGGGACCCCCTTGACGACGGCGAGGGTGCCCTCCGGACCGAACCTGCCCGCCGAGGAGAGGAGCCAGCCGTTCTCGGCGGCCCGTGAATAGCAGTACGCGCGGAACGAGCGCCCCTGCCCTGCCGCCCGGTCCCGTATCCCGGTGAGCCAGCGCCAGAATTCCGCGAACGCCCGCCCCTCGTCGGCGTCCGGCAGTCGGGACCACGTGACGAACGGCCGGTAGCCCTCATCCTCGAGCGGCCGCCCGTCCCGCAGGGTGAGCAGCGTGCCCCACAGGTAGGCGCCGTCGTCGAGGTGACTCTCGAGGTCGACGTCCACCTCGACGTCCGCCCGGGGGATCGTCGGCCGCGCCACCTTGGGCACCACGACCTCGCCGTCGCGGTGCGCCCGCGCGCGCAGGACCGCGTCGGAGTACGGCTCGCCGTTCCAGTCGGCCGGCCGGTCCGGCCCGGCCTCCGCGAGGTCCGCCACGGTGCGCATCCCCCGCGCCCTCAGGGGGCCCACCTGCCCACCGCCGACGACGAGACTCACGTCATCGGACAGGACCAGCCGGCCGCGACACCCCTCGACGGGCCCGTCCCGGTCCTCCCACCCCTCCCACCACGGGCAGGTGCGGCATTCGCCGATCCGGCTGGGCGCGGTGTCCAGCTCACCGCGCACCACCGCCAGTCTCGTGGCGTGGGTGCGGTCGGCCGGGTCGAGCACCGGCTCGAGGTCGTGCACCACCGCGCGCGCAGGACCGCGTCGGAGTACGGCTCGCCGTTCCAGTCGGCCGGCCGGTCCGGCCCGGCCTCCGCGAGGTCCGCCACGGTGCGCATCCCCCGCGCCCTCAGGGGGCCCACCTGCCCACCGCCGACGACGAGACTCACGTCATCGGACAGGACCAGCCGGCCGCGACACCCCTCGACGGGCCCGTCCCGGTCCTCCCACCCCTCCCACCACGGGCAGGTGCGGCATTCGCCGATCCGGCTGGGCGCGGTGTCCAGCTCACCGCGCACCACCGCCAGTCTCGTGGCGTGGGTGCGGTCGGCCGGGTCGAGCACCGGCTCGAGGTCGTGCACCACCGCCCGCGCCGACCCCAGCCCGAGCACCGCACCCACCGGGGACGACGCCGCGTGCCCCACCGCCTCGAGCAGACGCCACGCGTGGACGAGCCGGTCGAGGTCCGCCGGATGGCGCCGCACCCGCAGGGTCGGATCGGGCGCCGGCGCCCAGTCGAGCAGCCGCGTCACCGTCGCCGTCGACGACCCCTTCCCCCGCCGCGGGTCGACCACCTTGTGGTTGACCACCAACACCGGCGCGTACCCCCCGCCGGGCACGGCCGCCAACGTGCACCTCAGGCCCGCCCGGCCACTGCCCTCATCGGCGGGAAGGGCGGCGCCCCACACCAGAGCCGCCCCGTCGGCCAACGCCCGGAGGGTCACCTCCTCGTCGTCGTCACCCGGTACGTCCCCCGGCAGATCCGTCCAGTGGTCCCCCACCACGTCCACCACCGCGGCGTCGGGGGCGCGCGCCCGCCAGCGCGCGCTCCCTCAACCCCGCGCGGCGATCCGGCCGCCGCCATGGCCCGCAGCCGGACGCCCTCGTCGAGCGGCGCCGTCCGCCACCAACCCGGCCGGGCGTCGCGCTCCCGGGCCACGCGGTGCAGACATCTGGCCCCCGACGCCGGTCCCACCACCGCCGCGTCGGGGACCCGGCCCGTGGTGCGCTCGGCGTCCTCCATCGCCGTCCATCATGGCCCAGCCGCGCAGCGGACGACGGTCCGGTCCTCAGCGCCAGGCGATTCGCCTAGGCTGGGGATCTGATGATCGCGACGAGAGAAGGATCGACGCCCATGGGCAAGCTGACGACCTACCGCGACAAGCGTGCCGGACTCCGGGCCCATGCCGCGGCGCTCAAGTCCACCGCCATGACCGAGGCCAAGCTCGCGGCCAAGGAGACCCGCAAGCAGGCCAGGGAGGCCCACCGCGTGGAACTGGCGGAGGCCAAGAAGCGCGCCAAGCTCGAGGGCAAGAACGCCGACCGCAAGGCCAAGCGCGAGGAGAAGCGCGCCGAGAAGCAGAACAAGCTCGACCGCAAGGCCGCAAAGCGGGACCGCAAGGCCGAGAAGGTCCACGCCAAGGAGGAGCGCAAGACCATCAAGCGTGAGGCCAAGATTCTGGCGAAGGACCGGAAGCTCGCCGAGAAGATCGACGCCGCCGGCCGCAAGCACGAGTACCAGCTGGCCGAGATGGAGCTCGACAAGCTCAAGGGCACCAGCTGGGCAAGGACGACGTGCAACGTTGGCTGAACATGGCCAAGGTCGCCACCCCGGTCCTGCTGCCGCTGGTCTACAAGGTCGTGTCCAACGCGCAGAGCTCCGACAAGACCGCCGAGGCGGCGGGGTCGACCTCAAGGCAGCCGGCATCAACGCCACCGGCATCAACGCCACCGGCCCCGCCGCCGCCCTGGGTGCGCGGATCGTCCGCCTCGACGGGCTCGAGACGAGCCGCGGTGGCGAGCGGAGGTCAAGGATTTCGTCGCCTCCACCCGCACGCGCCTGACCGACCTGCGCACGGCCGTCGAGACCGCCGAGACCACGCCCACCGCCAGCGGCGCGAGACCACGCCCACCGCCCAGCGGCGCGAGATCCACTCCTCGATCTCCGGCGAACTCGACCGAGTGAACAAGGCGTGACCCAGCTGCGTGGGCGTCTGGCCTCCGTCGCGGTGGCGGCCGCGTTGCTCGGCGGCGCGACCGCACCCGCCGTGATGCTCGCGCCCGTCGCGGCCGCGCACTCCGTGCTGATCTCCGTCGACCCGGAGGACGGCTCACAGCTCGACACGGCGCCCGAGCAGATCGTGTTGATCTTCAACGAGGAGGTCAACCAGAACTTCGCCTCCGTCGCCGTCACCGCGGTGATGACCGGACCAATCGCGTGACCGGCGAGCCGATGGTCGACGGCGAGACCGTCACCGCCCGCGTGACCGGCGAGCCGATGGTCGACGGCGAGACCGTCGGCTATCGCGTCACCTCGGCCGACGGGCACGTCGTGAGCGGGTCCTCGGTGTTCACCGTCGCCGACGGGCACGTCGTGAGCGGGTCCTCGGTGTTCACCGTCGCCGATGCCGAGGGCGGTGGCGAGGCTGAGGGAGGTGCCGGGGCTGAGGATTCCGATGCTGGCGGTGCCACGGTTCCGACGCCGGGTGGCGAGTCGGCGGACGCCGATGCGACCGAGGCCGACGTCGCGACGAGACCTCCGGAGAGAGCTCCGGGGTCAATCCCGTGATCTGGGTGGTCGGCGGCCTGGCCGTCCTGCTCATCGGCGGCGCGTTCGTGCTGCTGCGCCGGGGTGGCGGCAGCGGCAGCTGACTGACGGTCGGGGGGCAACGAGCCGCCGACCGGGGCCTCCGCCCGCTCTTCGCAGCCGCACGCCTCCCTGGCGTCTCGCTCCTGAGGATGGCGTCTCGCTCCCCAGCCTCCCGGCAGCCGCACGTCTCCCTGGCGTCTCGCTCCTGAGGATGGCGTCTCGCTCCCCCAGCCTCCCGGCAGCCGCACGCCTCCCTGGCGTCTCGCTCCTGCGGATGGCGTCTCGCTCCCCCAGCCTCCCGGCAGCCGCACGCCTCCCTGGCGTCTCGCTCCTGCGGATGTACGCGGCACACACAGCCGCTCCTCAACATGGCGTCTCGCCCACCCTTCGGTGCAGGCGAGACGCCATGTTGGCGGGCGGCTGTGGTCGGCGGGCGCTGGGTGCGGGTCCACGACGACGGCGACTGGTCCACGATAATCGTGTTCGAGGGTCTGCTCACCGTCACCAACGCACTCATCACGTGGGACATCCGCCGGGCTCGACGGCCGCCTGTTCCCGGTTCGGGGGGAGAGCCGGGCCTTCGACGTGCGCTGACGGCGACTCTGGGACACTGATACCGACATTCGTTGCAGTTCCTAGTGAAAGGACAACGCCCGTGGACACTGATACCGACATTCGTTGCAGTTCCTAGTGAAAGGACAACGCCCGTGGACATCAAGGGTGCTTCCGTCATCGTCACCGGTGCGCCGTCGTGTTCGGCCTCGACCTCCAGCAGTCGATCGACAAGGCCGTCGAGCAGGGCATCGACGAGGGCATCACCCTCATCGCCGCTGACGTGACCAGTGAGGACGACGTCAGGCCGCCATCGCCCGCGCCACCGAGGCCGCACCGCTGCGCGTCGTCGTCAAGGCCGCCATCGCCCGCGCCACCGAGGCCGCACCGCTGCGCGTCGTCGTCAACTGCGCCGGCATCGCGCCGGCCGCCGCATCGTCTCCGTGAACCTCGTGGGCACCTTCAACGTGCTGCGGCTGGCCGCCGAGGCCATGTCCACCCAGGACACCGTCGACGAGGACGGCCAGCGCGGCGTCATCATCAACACCGCGTCCGTCGCCGCGTACGAGGGCCAGCGCGGCGTCATCATCAACACCGCGTCCGTCGCCGCGTACGAGGGCCAGGTCGGGCAGATCGCCTACGCCGCCTCGAAGGGCGGCGTCTACTCGATGGCATCTGTGCCGCCCGCGACCTCGCGCAGTTCGGCATCCGGGTCAACACCATCGCCCCGGGCACCATCGAGACCCCGATGCTCAAGGGCCTGACCGAGGAGTTCCAGAAGTCCTCGAGGCCGCGATCCCGTCGGACTACGCGCCTCGGCCGCCCGTCGGACTACGCGCAGCTGGCCAACGCGATCGTCGAGCACGACTACTCAACGGCGAGAGCTTCCGCATGGCGCCGCGCTAGACAGCGCGCTGCGCCAGAGGGACCGCCGCGCTAGACGAACCGCCGCGCCGCAGCGCTCCTGATGACTGCAGGCCCGCCCCCGTCACGGGAGCGGGCCTGCAGTCGTAGGCGGGGCGGGCCTGCAGTCGTAGCGGGGGCGGGTATCAGCCGCGGCCGTTCCCGTCGCGCCTCGGCCGCCCGTCGGACTACGCGATCGTCGAGCACGACTACCTCAACGGCGAGAGCTTCCGCATGGACGGCGCCCTGCGCATGGCGCCGCGCTAGACAGCGCGCTGCGCCAGAGGGACCGCCGCGCTAGACGAACCGCCGCGCCGCAGCGCTCCTGATGACTGCAGGCCGCCCCCGTCACGGGAGCGGGCCTGCAGTCGTAGGCGGGGCGGGCCTGCAGTCGTAGCGGGGGCGGGTATCAGCCGCGGCCGGGGGCCGGCGGGGCCGGCGCGGGGGCCGGGCGCCGGCGCGGGGGCCGGGGCGCCGGCGGGCGCGGGCAGGCCCGGCAGCGGCGGCAGGACGATGCCCGCGTCGAGCAGCGCCTGCTGGATCTGCGGCGCGAACGTGACGGCGGCGGCGACCGTCGCACCGACCAGCACGACCGGGATCAGGACGGCGGGGTCTCGATGACGGTCGTCGCGCCGTCACCGATGCCGAGCGAGCCGGCGACGGGGGCGTTAGAGCGGCGCGAGCGGCCGGTGGTGGGCTCACCGATCCGGCCGAGCCGGAGGTGTCCACGGATCCGGTGCCCTCGGCCGGAGTGAGGACGTCGACCGAGCCGTTGTCGGCGAGGGGCCGGTCAGCGGCGCGAAGGAACCGGTGGTCGGCTCGCCGAGCAGGGTGGAACCGGACGTGTCGAGGACCCCTCGCCCGGTGGCGTTGTCCTCGGGGAAGATCTCCAGCGACCCGCCCTCGAGCGAATCGGAGACCAGCCGAGGCTGCCGGAATCCAGGCCGCCGGTCTGGGCTCCTGCGACGCCGGGGAGACCGGCCATGGTGAGTGCGGCGGCGGCTGCGACGGCAGCGGCCTTGCGGGTGGTGAACGTCATCTTTACGTCTCCTCGGGTGGAAAGGGGTTCCCAGGCGCGGAGGCTCGTAGCCGGACCACCCCGGGTGGGGCCTGCCTGGCCCGCCAAAACGCTGTTACAACACCAACAGTGAGATGCGGACCACGCCTCACCTTATCCGTGGATTCAGGTGACATACGGCGTGAACTCAGTTAGATCTTAGTTAGATTAAGCGCCGAGATCCTTTCTCCCACACGGCGAGTGGGGAGCGCAGCGCCGTTTCGGGCCCCGCCGCGGTCGCTCGCCGCCGGACGGGCCGGCGCCGGGGCGGATAAGAGGACGCCGATACTCGCCGGTCACGGGCGCCGACTCAGCCGAACCTCGTGATCCACTCCCGCACGGCCCGCGTGGCGCGGACGTCGTCCTCGTTGTAGGCGAGGATCCGCTCGCGCCCGGCGTCGCGTTCGACGCCCCGGGCCGCCTGCGCGTCCCGGTACCACCGAGCGAGGCCTCACCGCCCGCCTCGGGATCCCGCCAGGTGAACCCGGCGACCGGCGCGACCACCTTGAGACCCAGGCCTGACGTGGAGACGAACTGGGTGGCGACGGCCTCGTGAACATCCACCCACAGTGGAGAGGAGATGAAGCGCCGCACCTCGGCGACGCCGGGGACCCCCTTGACGACGGCGAGGGTGCCCTCCGGACCGAACCTGCCCGCCGAGGAGAGGAGCCAGCCGTTCTCGGCGGCCCGTGAATAGCAGTACGCGCGGAACGAGCGCCCCTGCCCTGCCGCCCGGTCCCGTATCCCGGTGAGCCAGCGCCAGAATTCCGCGAACGCCCGCCCCTCGTCGGCGTCCGGCAGTCGGGACCACGTGACGAACGGCCGGTAGCCCTCATCCTCGAGCGGCCGCCCGTCCCGCAGGGTGAGCAGCGTGCCCCACAGGTAGGCGCCGTCGTCGAGGTGACTCTCGAGGTCGACGTCCACCTCGACGTCCGCCCGGGGGATCGTCGGCCGCGCCACCTTGGGCACCACGACCTCGCCGTCGCGGTGCGCCCGCGCGCGCAGGACCGCGTCGGAGTACGGCTCGCCGTTCCAGTCGGCCGGCCGGTCCGGCCCGGCCTCCGCGAGGTCCGCCACGGTGCGCATCCCCCGCGCCCTCAGGGGGCCCACCTGCCCACCGCCGACGACGAGACTCACGTCATCGGACAGGACCAGCCGGCCGCGACACCCCTCGACGGGCCCGTCCCGGTCCTCCCACCCCTCCCACCACGGGCAGGTGCGGCATTCGCCGATCCGGCTGGGCGCGGTGTCCAGCTCACCGCGCACCACCGCCAGTCTCGTGGCGTGGGTGCGCGTCGGCCGGGTCGAGCACCGGCTCGAGGTCGTGCACCACCGCGCGCGCAGGACCGCGTCGGAGTACGGCTCGCCGTTCCAGTCGGCCGGCCGGTCCGGCCCGGCCTCCGCGAGGTCCGCCACGGTGCGCATCCCCCGCGCCCTCAGGGGCCCACCTGCCCACCGCCGACGACGAGACTCACGTCATCGGACAGGACCAGCCGGCCGCGACACCCCTCGACGGGCCGTCCCGGTCCTCCCACCCCTCCCACCACGGGCAGGTGCGGCATTCGCCGATCCGGCTGGGCGCGGTGTCCAGCTCACCGCGCACCACCGCCAGTCTCGTGGCGTGGGTGCGGTCGGCCGGGTCGAGCACCGGCTCGAGGTCGTGCACCACCGCCCGCGCCGACCCCAGCCCGAGCACCGCACCCACCGGGGACGACGCCGCGTGCCCCACCGCCTCGAGCAGACGCCACGCGTGGACGAGCCGGTCGAGGTCCGCCGGATGGCGCCGCACCCGCAGGGTCGGATCGGGCGCCGGCGCCCAGTCGAGCAGCCGCGTCACCGTCGCCGTCGACGACCCCTTCCCCCGCCGCGGGGTCGACCACCTTGTGGTTGACCACCAACACCGGCGCGTACCCCCCGCCGGGCACGGCCGCCAACGTGCACCTCAGGCCCGCCCGGCCACTGCCCTCATCGGCGGAAGGGCGGCGCCCCACACCAGAGCCGCCCCGTCGGCCAACGCCCGGAGGGTCACCTCCTCGTCGTCGTCACCCGGTACGTCCCCCGGCAGATCCGTCCAGTGGTCCCCCACCACGTCCACCACCGCGGCGTCGGGGCGCGCGCCCGCCAGCGCGCGCTCCCTCAACCCCGCGCGGCGATCCGCCGCCGCCATGGCCCGCAGCCGGACGCCCTCGTCGAGCGGCGCCGTCCGCCACCAACCCGGCCGGGCGTCGCGCTCCCGGGCCACGCGGTGCAGACATCTGGCCCCCGACGCCGGTCCCACCACCGCCGCGTCGGGGACCCGGCCCCGTGGTGCGCTCGGCGTCCTCCATCGCCGTCCATCATGGCCCAGCCGCGCAGCGGACGACGGTCCGGTCCTCAGCGCCAGGCGATTCGCCTAGGCTGGGGATCTGATGATCGCGACGAGAGAAGGATCGACGCCCATGGGCAAGCTGACGACCTACCGCGACAAGCGTGCCGGACTCCGGGCCCATGCCGCGGCGCTCAAGTCCACCGCCATGACCGAGGCCAAGCTCGCGGCCAAGGAGACCCGCAAGCAGGCCAGGGAGGCCCACCGCGTGGAACTGGCGGAGGCCAAGAAGCGCGCCAAGCTCGAGGGCAAGAACGCCGACCGCAAGGCCAAGCGCGAGGAGAAGCGCGCCGAGAAGCAGAACAAGCTCGACCGCAAGGCCGCAAAGCGGACCGCAAGGCCGAGAAGGTCCACGCCAAGGAGGAGCGCAAGACCATCAAGCGTGAGGCCAAGATTCTGGCGAAGGACCGGAAGCTCGCCGAGAAGATCGACGCCGCCGGCCGCAAGCACGAGTACCAGCTGGCCGAGATGGAGCTCGACAAGCTCAAGGGCACCAAGCTGGCAAGGACGACGTGCAACGTTGGCTGAACATGGCCAAGGTCGCACCCCGGTCCTGCTGGCCGCTGGTCTACAAGGTCGTGTCCAACGCGCAGAGCTCCGACAAGACCGCCGAGGCCGGCGGGGTCGACCTCAAGGCAGCCGGCATCAACGCCACCGGCCCCGCCGCCGCCCTGGGTGCGCGGATCGTCCGCCTCGAGCGGACCCTCGACGGGCTCGAGACGAGCCGCGGTGGCGAGCGGGGAGGTCAAGGATTTCGTCGCCTCCACCCGCACGCGCCTGACCGACCTGCGCACGGCCGTCGAGACCGCCGAGACCACGCCCCACCGCCCAGCGGCGCGAGATCCACTCCTCGATCTCCGGCGAACTCGACCGAGTGAACAGGACGTCCTGGCCCGCCTGGGGGTCAAGGCGTGACCCAGCTGCGTGGGCGTCTGGCCTCCGTCGCGGTGGCGGCCGCGTTGCTCGGCGGCGCGACCGCACCCGCCGTGATGCTCGCGCCCGTCGCGGCCGCGCACTCCGTGCTGATCTCCGTCGACCCGGAGGACGGCTCACAGCTCGACACGGCGCCCGAGCAGATCGTGTTGATCTTCAACGAGGAGGTCAACCAGAACTTCGCCTCCGTCGCCGTCACCGCCGGTGATGACCGGACCAATCGCGTGACCGGCGAGCCGATGGTCGACGGCGAGACCGTCACCGCCCGCGTCGACGACCTCGCGCCGGCGCCTACACCGTCGGCTATCGCGTCACCTCGGCCGACGGGCACGTCGTGAGCGGGTCCTCGGTGTTCACCGTCGCCGATGCCGAGGGCGGTGCCGGCGCGGACGGGGGCGCGGCCGGTGCTGACGGCGGTGCGAGGCTGAGGGAGGTGCCGGGGCTGAGGATTCCGATGCTGGCGGTGCCACGGCTTCCGACGCCGGTGGCGAGTCGGCGGACGCCGATGCGACCGAGGCCGGACGTCGCCGACGAGACCTCCGGAGAGAGCTCCGGGGTCAATCCCGTGATCTGGGTGGTCGGCGGCCTGGCCGTCCTGCTCATCGGCGGCGCGTTCGTGCTGCTGCGCCGGGGTGGCGGCAGCGGCAGCTGACTGACGGGTCGGGGGGGCAACGAGCCGCCGACCGGGGCCTCCGCCCGCCTCTTCGCAGCCGCACGCCTCCCTGGCGTCTCGCTCCTGAGGATGGCGTCTCGCTCCCCCAGCCTCCCGGCAGCCGCACGTCTCCCTGGCGTCTCGCTCCTGAGGATGGCGTCTCGCTCCCCCAGCCTCCCGGCAGCCGCACGCCTCCCTGGCGTCTCGCTCCTGCGGATGTACGCGGCACACACAGCCGCTCCTAACATGGCGTCTCGCACACCTTCGGTGCAGGCGAGACGCCATGTTGGCGGGCGGCTGTGGTCGGGCGGGCGCTGGGTGCGGGTCCACGACGACGGCGACTGGTCCACGATAATCGTGTCGAGGGTCTGCTCACCGTCACCAACGCACTCATCACGTGGGACATCCCGCCGGGCACCCGGCCGGCGAGTACCGGGTCGTGTACACCGCGTCGGGCCGCGGGCTCGACGGCCGCCTGTTCCCGGTTCGGGGGAGAGCCGGGCCTTCGACGTGCGCTGACGGCGACTCTGGGACACTGATACCGACATTCGTTGCAGTTCCTAGTGAAAGGACAACGCCCGTGGACATCAAGGGTGCTTCCGTCATCGTCACCGGTGCCGCCTCCGGCCTGGGTAACGCCACCGCGCGTTCCTTCGCCGAGAAGGGCGCCGTCGTGTTCGGCCTCGACCTCCAGCAGTCGATCGACAAGGCCGTCGAGCAGGGCATCGACGAGGGCATCACCCTCATCGCCGCTGACGTGACCAGTGAGGACGACGTCAAGGCCGCCATCGCCCGCGCCACCGAGGCCGCACCGCTGCGCGTCGTCGTCAACTGCGCCGGCATCGCGCCGGCCGCCCGCATCGTCTCCAAGAAGGGCGTCCACGCGCTCGACCTGTTCGAGACCTGCATCTCCGTGAACCTCGTGGGCACCTTCAACGTGCTGCGGCTGGCCGCCGAGGCCATGTCCACCAGGACACCGTCGACGAGGACGGCCAGCGCGGCGTCATCATCAACACCGCGTCCGTCGCCGCGTACGAGGGCCAGGTCGGGCAGATCGCCTACGCCGCCTCGAAGGGCGGCGTCTACTCGATGGGCATCTGTGCCGCCCGCGACCTCGCGCAGTTCGGCATCCGGGTCAACACCATCGCCCGGGCACCATCGAGACCCCGATGCTCAAGGCCTGACCGAGGAGTTCCAGAAGTCCCTCGAGGCCGCGATCCCGTTCCCGTCGCGCCTCGGCCGCCCGTCGGACTACGCGCAGCTGGCCAACGCGATCGTCGAGCACGACTACCTCAACGGCGAGAGCTTCCGCATGGACGGCGCCCTGCGCATGGCGCCGCGCTAGACAGCGCGCTGCGCCAGAGGGACCGCCGCGCTAGACGAACCGCCGCGCCGCAGCGCTCCTGATGACTGCAGGCCCGCCCCCGTCACGGGAGCGGGCCTGCAGTCGTAGGCGGGGCGGGTATCAGCCGCGGCCGTTCCCGTCGCGCCTCGGCCGCCCGTCGGACTACGCGCAGCTGGCCAACGCGATCGTCGAGCACGACTACCTCAACGGCGAGAGCTTCCGCATGGACGGCGCCCTGCGCATGGCGCCGCGCTAGACAGCGCGCTGCGCCAGAGGGACCGCCGCGCTAGACGAACCGCCGCGCCGCAGCGCTCCTGATGACTGCAGGCCCGCCCCCGTCACGGGAGCGGGCCTGCAGTCGTAGGCGGGGGGGTATCAGCCGCGGCCGTTGTCGATCGCCGGCCGGGGGCCGGCGGGGCCGGCGCGGGGGCCGGGGCGCCGGCGGGCGCGGGCAGGCCCGGCAGCGGCGGCAGGACGATGCCCGCGTCGAGCAGCGCCTGCTGGATCTGCGGCGCGAACGTGACGGCGGCGGCGACCGTCGCACCGACCAGCACGACCGGGATCAGGACGGCGGGGTCCTCGATGACGGTCGTCGCGCCGTCACCGATGCCGAGCGAGCCGGCGACGGGGGCGTAGAGCGGCGCGAGCGAGCCGGGTGGGCTCACCGATCAGCGCCGAGCCGGAGGTGTCCACGGATCCGGTGCCCTCGGCCGGGAGGACGTCGACGAGCCGTTGTCGGCGAGGAGCCGGTCAGCGGCGCGAAGGAACCGGTGGTCGGCTCGCCGAGCAGGTGGAACCGGACGTGTCGAGGGACCCTCGCCGGTGGCGTTGTCCTCGGGGAAGATCTCCAGCGACCCGCCCTCGAGCGAATCGGAGACCAGGCCGAGGCTGCCGGAATCCAGGCCGCCGGTCTGGGCTCCTGCGACGCCGGGGAGACCGGCCATGGTGATGCGGCGGCGGCTGCGACGGCAGCGGCCTTGCGGGTGGTGAACGTCATCTTTACGTCTCCTCGGTGGAAAGGGGTTCCCAGGCGCGGAGGCTCGTAGCCGACCACCCCGGGTGGGCCTGCCTGGCCCGCCAAAACGCTGTTACAAACACCAACAGTGAGATGCGGACCACGCCTCACCTTATCCGTGGATTCAGGTGACATACGGCGTGAACTCAGTTAGATCTTAGTTAGATTAAGCGCCGAGATCCTTTCTCCCACACGGCGAGTGGGGAGCGCAGCGCCGTTTCGGGCCCCGCCGCGGTCGCTCGCCGCCGGACGGGCCGGCGCCGGGGCGGATAAGAGGACGCCGATACTCGCCGGTCACGGGCGCCGACTCAGCCGAACCTCGTGATCCACTCCCGCACGGCCCGCGTGGCGCGGACGTCGTCCTCGTTGTAGGCGAGGATCCGCTCGCGCCCGGCGTCGCGTTCGACGCCCCGGGCCGCCTGCGCGTCCCGGTACCACCCGAGCGAGGCCTCACCGCCCGCCTCGGATCCCGCCAGGTGAACCCGGCGACCGGCGCGACCACCTTGAGACCCAGGCCTGACGTGGAGACGAACTGGGTGGCGACGGCCTCGTGAACATCCACCCACAGTGGAGAGGAGATGAAGCGCCGCACCTCGGCGACGCGGGGACCCCCTTGACGACGGCGAGGGTGCCCTCCGGACCGAACCTGCCCGCCGAGGAGAGGAGCCAGCCGTTCTCGGCGGCCCGTGAATAGCAGTACGCGCGGAACGAGCGCCCCTGCCCTGCCGCCCGGTCCCGTATCCCGGTGAGCCAGCGCCAGAATTCCGCGAACGCCCGCCCCTCGTCGGCGTCCGGCAGTCGGGACCACGTGACGAACGGCCGGTAGCCCTCATCCTCGAGCGGCCGCCCGTCCCGCAGGGTGAGCAGCGTGCCCCACAGGTAGGCGCCGTCGTCGAGGTGACTCTCGAGGTCGACGTCCACCTCGACGTCCGCCCGGGGGATCGTCGGCCGCGCCACCTTGGGCACCACGACCTCGCCGTCGCGGTGCGCCCGCGCGCGCAGGACCGCGTCGGAGTACGGCTCGCCGTTCCAGTCGGCCGGCCGGTCCGGCCCGGCCTCCGCGAGGTCCGCCACGGTGCGCATCCCCCGCGCCCTCAGGGGGCCCACCTGCCCACCGCCGACGACGAGACTCACGTCATCGGACAGGACCAGCCGGCCGCGACACCCCTCGACGGGCCCGTCCCGGTCCTCCCACCCCTCCCACCACGGGCAGGTGCGGCATTCGCCGATCCGGCTGGGCGCGGTGTCCAGCTCACCGCGCACCACCGCCAGTCTCGTGGCGTGGGTGCGGTCGGCCGGGTCGAGCACCGGCTCGAGGTCGTGCACCACCGCGCGCGCAGGACCGCGTCGGAGTACGGCTCGCCGTTCCAGTCGGCCGGCCGGTCCGGCCCGGCCTCCGCGAGGTCCGCCACGGTGCGCATCCCCCGCGCCCTCAGGGGGCCCACCTGCCCACCGCCGACGACGAGACTCACGTCATCGGACAGGACCAGCCGGCCGCGACACCCTCGACGGGCCCGTCCCGGTCCTCCACACCCTCCCACCACGGGCAGGTGCGGCATTCGCCGATCCGGCTGGGCGCGGTGTCCAGCTCACCGCGCACCACCGCCAGTCTCGTGGCGTGGGTGCGGTCGGCCGGGTCGAGCACCGGCTCGAGGTCGTGCACCACCGCCCGCGCCGACCCCAGCCCGAGCACCGCACCCACCGGGGACGACGCCGCGTGCCCCACCGCCTCGAGCAGACGCCACGCGTGGACGAGCCGGTCGAGGTCCGCCGGATGGCGCCGCACCCGCAGGGTCGGATCGGGCGCCGGCGCCCAGTCGAGCAGCCGCGTCACCGTCGCCGTCGACGACCCCTTCCCCCGCGCGGTCGACCACCTTGTGGTTGACCACCAACACCGGCGCGTACCCCCCGCCGGGCACGGCCGCCAACGTGCACCTCAGGCCCGCCCGGCCACTGCCCTCATCGGCGGGAAGGGCGGCGCCCCACACCAGAGCCGCCCCGTCGGCCAACGCCCGGAGGGTCACCTCCTCGTCGTCGTCACCGGTACGTCCCCCGGCAGATCCGTCCAGTGGTCCCCCACCACGTCCACCACCGCGGGCGTCGGGGCGCGCGCCCGCCAGCGCGCGCTCCCTCAACCCCGCGCGGCGATCCGCCGCCGCCATGGGCCCGCAGCCGGACGCCCTCGTCGAGCGGCGCCGTCCGCCACCAACCCGGCCGGGCGTCGCGCTCCCGGGCCACGCGGTGCAGACATCTGGCCCCCGACGCCGGTCCCACCACCGCCGCGTCGGGGACCCGGCCCGTGGTGCGCTCGGCGTCCTCCATCGCCGTCCATCATGGCCCAGCCGCGCAGCGGACGACGGTCCGGTCCTCAGCGCCAGGCGATTCGCCTAGGCTGGGGATCTGATGATCGCGACGAGAGAAGGATCGACGCCCATGGGCAAGCTGACGACCTACCGCGACAAGCGTGCCGGACTCCGGGCCCATGCCGCGGCGCTCAAGTCCACCGCCATGACCGAGGCCAAGCTCGCGGCCAAGGAGACCCGCAAGCAGGCCAGGGAGGCCCACCGCGTGGAACTGGCGGAGGCCAAGAAGCGCGCCAAGCTCGAGGGCAAGAACGCCGACCGCAAGGCCAAGCGCGAGGAGAAGCGCGCCGAGAAGCAGAACAAGCTCGACCGCAAGGCCGCAAAGCGGGACCGCAAGGCCGAGAAGGTCCACGCCAAGGAGGAGCGCAAGACCATCAAGCGTGAGGCCAAGATTCTGGCGACCGGAAGCTCGCCGAGAAGATCGACGCCGCCGGCCGCAAGCACGAGTACCAGCTGGCCGAGATGGAGCTCGACAAGCTCAAGGGCACCAAGCTGGGCAAGGACGACGTGCAACGTTGGCTGAACATGGCCAAGGTCGCCACCCCGGTCCTGCTGCCGCTGGTCTACAAGGTCGTGTCCAACGCGCAGAGCTCCGACAAGACCGCCGAGGCCGGCGGGGTCGACCTCAAGGCAGCCCGGCATCAACGCCACCGGCCCCGCCGCCGCCTGGGTGCGCGGATCGTCCGCCTCGAGCGGACCCTCGACGGGCTCGAGACGAGCCGCGGTGGCGAGCGGGAGGTCAAGGATTTCGTCGCCTCCACCCGCACGCGCCTGACCGACCTGCGCACGGCCGTCGAGACCGCCGAGACCACGCCCACCGCCCAGCGGCGCGAGATCCACTCCTCGATCTCCGGCGAACTCGACCGAGTGAACAAGGACGTCCTGGCCCGCCTGGGGGTCAAGCGTGACCCAGCTGCGTGGGCGTCTGGCCTCCGTCGCGGTGGCGGCCGCGTTGCTCGGCGGCGCGACCGCACCCGCCGTGATGCTCGCGCCCGTCGCGGCCGCGCACTCCGTGCTGATCTCCGTCGACCCGGAGGACGGCTCACAGCTCGACACGGCGCCCGAGCAGATCGTGTTGATCTTCAACGAGGAGGTCAACCAGACTTCGCCTCCGTCGCCGTCACCGCCGGTGATGACCGGACCAATCGCGTGACCGGCGAGCCGATGGTCGACGGCGAGACCGTCACCGCCCGCGTCGACGACCTCGCGCCCGGCGCCTACACCGTCGGCTATCGCGTCACCTCGGCCGACGGGCACGTCGTGAGCGGGTCCTCGGTGTTCACCGTCGCCGATGCCGAGGGCGGTGCCGGCGCGGACGGGGGCGCGGCCGGTGCTGACGGCGGTGGCGAGGCTGAGGGAGGTGCCGGGGCTGAGGATTCCGATGCTGGCGGTGCCACGGCTTCCGACGCCGGTGGCGAGTCGGCGGACGCCGATGCGACCGAGGCCGACGTCGCCGACGAGACCTCCGAGAGAGCTCGGGGTCAATCCCGTGATCTGGGTGGTCGGCGGCCTGGCCGTCCTGCTCATCGGCGGCGCGTTCGTGCTGCTGCGCCGGGGTGGCGGCAGCGGCAGCTGACTGACGGGTCGGGGGGCAACGAGCCGCCGACCGGGGCCTCCGCCCGCCTCTTCGCAGCCGCACGCCTCCCTGGCGTCTCGCTCCTGAGGATGGCGTCTCGCTCCCCCAGCCTCCCGGCAGCCGCACGTCTCCCTGGCGTCTCGCTCCTGAGGATGGCGTCTCGCTCCCCCAGCCTCCCGGCAGCCGCACGCCTCCCTGGCGTCTCGCTCCTGCGGATGTACGCGGCACACACAGCCGCTCCTCAACATGGCGTCTCGCCCACCCTTCGGTGCAGGCGAGACGCCATGTTGGCGGGCGGCTGTGGTCGGGCGGGCGCTGGGTGCGGGTCCACGACGACGGCGACTGGTCCACGATAATCGTGTTCGAGGGTCTGCTCACCGTCACCAACGCACTCATCACGTGGGACATCCCGCCGGGCACCCCGGCCGGCGAGTACCGGGTCGTGTACACCGCGTCGGGCCGCGGGCTCGACGGCCGCCTGTTCCCGGTTCGGGGGGAGAGCCGGGCCTTCGACGTGCGCTGACGGCGACTCTGGGACACTGATACCGACATTCGTTGCAGTTCCTAGTGAAAGGACAACGCCCGTGGACATCAAGGGTGCTTCCGTCATCGTCACCGGTGCCGCCTCCGGCCTGGGTAACGCCACCGCGCGTTCCTTCGCCGAGAAGGGCGCCGTCGTGTTCGGCCTCGACCTCCAGCAGTCGATCGACAAGGCCGTCGAGCAGGGCATCGACGAGGGCATCACCCTCATCGCCGCTGACGTGACCAGTGAGGACGACGTCAAGGCCGCCATCGCCCGCGCCACCGAGGCCGCACCGCTGCGCGTCGTCGTCAACTGCGCCGGCATCGCGCCGGCCGCCCGCATCGTCTCCAAGAAGGGCGTCCACGCGCTCGACCTGTTCGAGACCTGCATCTCCGTGAACCTCGTGGGCACCTTCAACGTGCTGCGGCTGGCCGCCGAGGCCATGTCCACCCAGGACACCGTCGACGAGGACGGCCAGCGCGGCGTCATCATCAACACCGCGTCCGTCGCCGCGTACGAGGGCCAGGTCGGGCAGATCGCCTACGCCGCCTCGAAGGGCGGCGTCTACTCGATGGGCATCTGTGCCGCCCGCGACCTCGCGCAGTTCGGCATCCGGGTCAACACCATCGCCCCGGGCACCATCGAGACCCCGATGCTCAAGGGCCTGACCGAGGAGTTCCAGAAGTCCCTCGAGGCCGCGATCCCGTTCCCGTCGCGCCTCGGCCGCCCGTCGGACTACGCGCAGCTGGCCAACGCGATCGTCGAGCACGACTACCTCAACGGCGAGAGCTTCCGCATGGACGGCGCCCTGCGCATGGCGCCGCGCTAGACAGCGCGCTGCGCCAGAGGGACCGCCGCGCTAGACGAACCGCCGCGCCGCAGCGCTCCTGATGACTGCAGGCCCGCCCCCGTCACGGGAGCGGGCCTGCAGTCGTAGGCGGGGGCGGGTATCAGCCGCGGCCGTTCCCGTCGCGCCTCGGCCGCCCGTCGGACTACGCGCAGCTGGCCAACGCGATCGTCGAGCACGACTACCTCAACGGCGAGAGCTTCCGCATGGACGGCGCCCTGCGCATGGCGCCGCGCTAGACAGCGCGCTGCGCCAGAGGGACCGCCGCGCTAGACGAACCGCCGCGCCGCAGCGCTCCTGATGACTGCAGGCCCGCCCCCGTCACGGGAGCGGGCCTGCAGTCGTAGGCGGGGGCGGGTATCAGCCGCGGCCGTTGTCGATCGCCGGGCCGGGGGCCGGCGGGGCCGGCGCGGGGGCCGGGGCGCCGGCGGGCGCGGGCAGGCCCGGCAGCGGCGGCAGGACGATGCCCGCGTCGAGCAGCGCCTGCTGGATCTGCGGCGCGAACGTGACGGCGGCGGCGACCGTCGCACCGACCAGCACGACCGGGATCAGGACGGCGGGGTCCTCGATGACGGTCGTCGCGCCGTCACCGATGCCGAGCGAGCCGGCGACGGGGGCGTAGAGCGGCGCGAGCGAGCCGGTGGTGGGCTCACCGATCAGCGCCGAGCCGGAGGTGTCCACGGATCCGGTGCCCTCGGCCGGAGTGAGGACGTCGACCGAGCCGTTGTCGGCGAGGGAGCCGGTCAGCGGCGCGAAGGAACCGGTGGTCGGCTCGCCGAGCAGGGTGGAACCGGACGTGTCGAGGGACCCCTCGCCGGTGGCGTTGTCCTCGGGGAAGATCTCCAGCGACCCGCCCTCGAGCGAATCGGAGACCAGGCCGAGGCTGCCGGAATCCAGGCCGCCGGTCTGGGCTCCTGCGACGCCGGGGAGACCGGCCATGGTGAGTGCGGCGGCGGCTGCGACGGCAGCGGCCTTGCGGGTGGTGAACGTCATCTTTACGTCTCCTCGGGTGGAAAGGGGTTCCCAGGCGCGGAGGCTCGTAGCCGGACCACCCCGGGTGGGGCCTGCCTGGCCCGCCAAAACGCTGTTACAACACCAACAGTGAGATGCGGACCACGCCTCACCTTATCCGTGGATTCAGGTGACATACGGCGTGAACTCAGTTAGATCTTAGTTAGATTAAGCGCCGAGATCCTTTCTCCCACACGGCGAGTGGGGAGCGCAGCGCCGTTTCGGGCCCCGCCGCGGTCGCTCGCCGCCGGACGGGCCGGCGCCGGGGCGGATAAGAGGACGCCGATACTCGCCGGTCACGGGCGCCGACTCAGCCGAACCTCGTGATCCACTCCCGCACGGCCCGCGTGGCGCGGACGTCGTCCTCGTTGTAGGCGAGGATCCGCTCGCGCCCGGCGTCGCGTTCGACGCCCCGGGCCGCCTGCGCGTCCCGGTACCACCCGAGCGAGGCCTCACCGCCCGCCTCGGGATCCCGCCAGGTGAACCCGGCGACCGGCGCGACCACCTTGAGACCCAGGCCTGACGTGGAGACGAACTGGGTGGCGACGGCCTCGTGAACATCCACCCACAGTGGAGAGGAGATGAAGCGCCGCACCTCGGCGACGCCGGGGACCCCCTTGACGACGGCGAGGGTGCCCTCCGGACCGAACCTGCCCGCCGAGGAGAGGAGCCAGCCGTTCTCGGCGGCCCGTGAATAGCAGTACGCGCGGAACGAGCGCCCCTGCCCTGCCGCCCGGTCCCGTATCCCGGTGAGCCAGCGCCAGAATTCCGC
>NZ_CP015452.1 GCF_003096075.1 Dietzia lutea
TGAGCATCGGGGTCTCGATGGTGCCCCGGGGCGATGGTGTTGACCCGGATGCCGAACTGCGCGAGGTCGCGGGCGGCACAGATTGCCCATCGAGTAGACGCCGCCCTTCGAGGCGGCGTAGGCGATCTGCCCGACCTGGCCCTCGTACGCGGCGACGGACGCGGTGTTGATGATGACGCCGGCGCTGGCCGTCCTCGTCGACGGTGTCCTGGGTGGACATGGCCTCGGCGGCCAGCCGCAGCACGTTGAAGGTGCCCACGAGGTTCACGGAGATGCAGGTCTCGAACAGGTCGGAGCGCGTGGACGCCCTTCTTGGAGACGATGCGGGCGGCCGGCGCGATGCCGGCGCAGTTGACGACGACGCGCAGCGGTGCGGCCTCGGTGGCGCGGGCGATGGCGGCCTTGACGTCGTCCTCACTGGTCACGTCAGCGGCGATGAGGGTGATGCCCTCGTCGATGCCCTGCTCGACGGCCTTGTCGATCGACTGCTGGAGGTCGGAGGCCGAACACGACGGCGCCCTTCTCGGCGAAGGAACGCGCGGTGGCGTTACCCAGGCCGGAGGCGGCACCGGGTGACGATGACGGAAGCACCCTTGATGTCCACGGGCGTTGTCCTTTCACTAGGAACTGCAACGAATGTCGGTATCAGTGTCCCAGAGTCGCCGTCAGCGCACGTCGAAGGCCCGGCTCTCCCCCCGAACCGGGAACAGGCGGCCCGTCGAGCCCGCGGCCCGACGCGGTGTACACGACCCGGTACTCGCCGGCCGGGGTGCCCGGCGGGATGTCCCACGTGATGAGTGCGTTGGTGACGGTGAGCAGACCCTCGAACACGATTATCGTGGACCAGTCGCCGTCGTCGTGGACCCGCACCCAGCGCCCGCCCGACCACAGCCGCCCGCCAACATGGCGTCTCGCCTGCACCGAAGGGTGGGCGAGACGCCATGTTGAGGAGCGGCTGTGTGTGCCGCGTACATCCGCAGGAGCGAGACGCCAGGGAGGCGTGCGGCTGCCGGGAGGCTGGGGGAGCGAGACGCCATCCTCAGGAGCGAGACGCCAGGGAGACGTGCGGCTGCCGGGAGGCTGGGGGAGCGAGACGCCATCCTCAGGAGCGAGACGCCAGGGAGGCGTGCGGCTGCGAAGAGGCGGGCGGAGGCCCCGGTCGGCGGCTCGTTGCCCCCCGACCCGTCAGTCAGCTGCCGCTGCCGCCACCCCGGCGCAGCAGCACGAACGCGCCGCCGATGAGCAGGACGGCCAGGCCGCCGACCACCCAGATCACGGGATTGACCCCGGAGCTCTCTCCGGAGGTCTCGTCGGCGACGTCGGCCTCGGTCGCATCGGCGTCCGCCGACTCGCCACCGGCGTCGGAAGCCGTGGCACCGCCAGCATCGGAATCCTCAGCCCCGGCACCTCCCTCAGCCTCGCCACCGCCGTCAGCACCGGCCGCGCCCCCGTCCGCGCCGGCACCGCCCTCGGCATCGGCGACGGTGAAACACCGAGGACCCGCTCACGACGTGCCCGTCGGCCGAGGTGACGCGATAGCCGACGGTGTAGGCGCCGGGCGCGAGGTCGTCGACGCGGGCGGTGACGGTCTCGCCGTCGACCATCGGCTCGCCGGTCACGCGATTGGTCCGGTCATCACCGGCGGTGACGGCGACGGAGGCGAAGTTCTGGTTGACCTCCTCGTTGAAGATCAACACGATCTGCTCGGGCGCCGTGTCGAGCTGTGAGCCGTCCTCCGGGTCGACGGAGATCAGCACGGAGTGCGCGCGGCCGCGACGGGCGCGAGCATCACGGCGGGTGCGGTCGCGCCGCCGAGCAACGCGGCCGCCACCGCGACGGAGGCCAGACGCCCACGCAGCTGGGTCACGCCTTGACCCCCAGGCGGGCCAGGACGTCCTTGTTCACTCGGTCGAGTTCGCCGGAGATCGAGGAGTGGATCTCGCGCCGCTGGGCGGTGGGCGTGGTCTCGGCGGTCTCGACGGCCGTGCGCAGGTCGGTCAGGCGCGTGCGGGTGGAGGCGACGAAATCCTTGACCTCCCGCTCGCCACCGCGGCTCGTCTCGAGCCCGTCGAGGGTCCGCTCGAGGCGGACGATCCGCGCACCCAGGGCGGCGGCGGGGCCGGTGGCGTTGATGCCGGCTGCCTTGAGGTCGACCCCGCCGGCCTCGGCGGTCTTGTCGGAGCTCTGCGCGTTGGACACGACCTTGTAGACCAGCGGCAGCAGGACCGGGGTGGCGACCTTGGCCATGTTCAGCCAACGTTGCACGTCGTCCTTGCCCAGCTTGGTGCCCTTGAGCTTGTCGAGCTCCATCTCGGCCAGCTGGTACTCGTGCTTGCGGCCGGCGGCGTCGATCTTCTCGGCGAGCTTCCGGTCCTTCGCCAGAATCTTGGCCTCACGCTTGATGGTCTTGCGCTCCTCCCTTGGCGTGGACCTTCTCGGCCTTGCGGTCCCGCTTTGCGGCCTTGCGGTCGAGCTTGTTCTGCTTCTCGGCGCGCTTCTCCTCGCGCTTGGCCTTGCGGTCGGCGTTCTTGCCCTCGAGCTTGGCGCGCTTCTTGGCCTCCGCCAGTTCCACGCGGTGGGCCTCCCTGGCCTGCTTGCGGGTCTCCTTGGCCGCGAGCTTGGCCTCGGTCATGGCGGTGGACTTGAGCGCCGCGGCATGGGCCCGGAGTCCGGCACGCTTGTCGCGGTAGGTCGTCAGCTTGCCCATGGGCGTCGATCCTTCTCTCGTCGCGATCATCAGATCCCCAGCCTAGGCGAATCGCCTGGCGCTGAGGACCGGACCGTCGTCCGCTGCGCGGCTGGGCCATGATGGACGGCGATGGAGGACGCCGAGCGCACCACGGGCCGGGTCCCCGACGCGGCGGTGGTGGGACCGGCGTCGGGGGCCAGATGTCTGCACCGCGTGGCCCGGGAGCGCGACGCCCGGCCGGGTTGGTGGCGGACGGCGCCGCTCGACGAGGGCGTCCGGCTGCGGGCCATGGCGGCGGCGGATCGCCGCGCGGGGTTGAGGGAGCGCGCGCTGGCGGGCGCGCGCCCCGACGCCGCGGTGGTGGACGTGGTGGGGGACCACTGGACGGATCTGCCGGGGGACGTACCGGGTGACGACGACGAGGAGGTGACCCTCCGGGCGTTGGCCGACGGGGCGGCTCTGGTGTGGGGCGCCGCCCTTCCCGCCGATGAGGGCAGTGGCCGGGCGGGCCTGAGGTGCACGTTGGCGGCCGTGCCCGGGGGGGGTACGCGCCGGTGTTGGTGGTCAACCACAAGGTGGTCGACCCGCGGCGGGGGAAGGGGTCGTCGACGGCGACGGTGACGCGGCTGCTCGACTGGGCGCCGGCGCCCGATCCGACCCTGCGGGTGCGGCGCCATCCGGCGGACCTCGACCGGCTCGTCCACGCGTGGCGTCTGCTCGAGGCGGTGGGGCACGCGGCGTCGTCCCCGGTGGGTGCGGTGCTCGGGCTGGGGTCGGCGCGGGCGGTGGTGCACGACCTCGAGCCGGTGCTCGACCCGGCCGACCGCACCCACGCCACGAGACTGGCGGTGGTGCGCGGTGAGCTGGACACCGCGCCCAGCCGGATCGGCGAATGCCGCACCTGCCCGTGGTGGGAGGGGTGGGAGGACCGGGACGGGCCCGTCGAGGGGTGTCGCGGCCGGCTGGTCCTGTCCGATGACGTGAGTCTCGTCGTCGGCGGTGGGCAGGTGGGCCCCCTGAGGGCGCGGGGGATGCGCACCGTGGCGGACCTCGCGGAGGCCGGGCCGGACCGGCCGGCCGACTGGAACGGCGAGCCGTACTCCGACGCGGTCCTGCGCGCGCGGTGGTGCACGACCTCGAGCCGGTGCTCGACCCGGCCGACCGCACCCACGCCACGAGACTGGCGGTGGTGCGCGGTGAGCTGGACACCGCGCCCAGCCGGATCGGCGAATGCCGCACCTGCCCGTGGTGGGAGGGGTGGGAGGACCGGGACGGGCCCGTCGAGGGGTGTCGCGGCCGGCTGGTCCTGTCCGATGACGTGAGTCTCGTCGTCGGCGGTGGGCAGGTGGGCCCCCTGAGGGCGCGGGGGATGCGCACCGTGGCGGACCTCGCGGAGGCCGGGCCGGACCGGCCGGCCGACTGGAACGGCGAGCCGTACTCCGACGCGGTCCTGCGCGCGCGGGCGCACCGCGACGGCGAGGTCGTGGTGCCCAAGGTGGCGCGGCCGACGATCCCCCGGGCGGACGTCGAGGTGGACGTCGACCTCGAGAGTCACCTCGACGACGGCGCCTACCTGTGGGGCACGCTGCTCACCCTGCGGGACGGGCGGCCGCTCGAGGATGAGGGCTACCGGCCGTTCGTCACGTGGTCCCGACTGCCGGACGCCGACGAGGGGCGGGCGTTCGCGGAATTCTGGCGCTGGCTCACCGGGATACGGGACCGGGCGGCAGGGCAGGGGCGCTCGTTCCGCGCGTACTGCTATTCACGGGCCGCCGAGAACGGCTGGCTCCTCTCCTCGGCGGGCAGGTTCGGTCCGGAGGGCACCCTCGCCGTCGTCAAGGGGGTCCCCGGCGTCGCCGAGGTGCGGCGCTTCATCTCCTCTCCACTGTGGGTGGATGTTCACGAGGCCGTCGCCACCCAGTTCGTCTCCACGTCAGGCCTGGGTCTCAAGGTGGTCGCGCCGGTCGCCGGGTTCACCTGGCGGGATCCCGAGGCGGGCGGTGAGGCCTCGCTCGGGTGGTACCGGGACGCGCAGGCGGCCCGGGGCGTCGAACGCGACGCCGGGCGCGAGCGGATCCTCGCCTACAACGAGGACGACGTCCGCGCCACGCGGGCCGTGCGGGAGTGGATCACGAGGTTCGGCTGAGTCGGCGCCCGTGACCGGCGAGTATCGGCGTCCTCTTATCCGCCCCGGCGCCGGCCCGTCCGGCGGCGAGCGACCGCGGCGGGGCCCGAAACGGCGCTGCGCTCCCCACTCGCCGTGTGGGAGAAAGGATCTCGGCGCTTAATCTAACTAAGATCTAACTGAGTTCACGCCGTATGTCACCTGAATCCACGGATAAGGTGAGGCGTGGTCCGCATCTCACTGTTGGTGTTGTAACAGCGTTTTGGCGGGCCAGGCAGGCCCCACCCGGGGTGGTCCGGCTACGAGCCTCCGCGCCTGGGAACCCCTTTCCACCCGAGGAGACGTAAAGATGACGTTCACCACCCGCAAGGCCGCTGCCGTCGCAGCCGCCGCCGCACTCACCATGGCCGGTCTCCCCGGCGTCGCAGGAGCCCAGACCGGCGGCCTGGATTCCGGCAGCCTCGGCCTGGTCTCCGATTCGCTCGAGGGCGGGTCGCTGGAGATCTTCCCCGAGGACAACGCCACCGGCGAGGGGTCCCTCGACACGTCCGGTTCCACCCTGCTCGGCGAGCCGACCACCGGTTCCTTCGCGCCGCTGACCGGCTCCCTCGCCGACAACGGCTCGGTCGACGTCCTCACTCCGGCCGAGGGCACCGGATCCGTGGACACCTCCGGCTCGGCGCTGATCGGTGAGCCCACCACCGGCTCGCTCGCGCCGCTCTACGCCCCGTCGCCGGCTCGCTCGGCATCGGTGACGGCGCGACGACCGTCATCGAGGACCCCGCCGTCCTGATCCCGGTCGTGCTGGTCGGTGCGACGGTCGCCGCCGCCGTCACGTTCGCGCCGCAGATCCAGCAGGCGCTGCTCGACGCGGGCATCGTCCTGCCGCCGCTGCCGGGCCTGCCCGCGCCCGCCGGCGCCCCGGCCCCCGCGCCGGCCCCGCCGGCCCCCGGCCCGGCGATCGACAACGGCCGCGGCTGATACCCGCCCCCGCCTACGACTGCAGGCCCGCTCCCGTGACGGGGGCGGGCCTGCAGTCATCAGGAGCGCTGCGGCGCGGCGGTTCGTCTAGCGCGGCGGTCCCTCTGGCGCAGCGCGCTGTCTAGCGCGGCGCCATGCGCAGGGCGCCGTCCATGCGGAAGCTCTCGCCGTTGAGGTAGTCGTGCTCGACGATCGCGTTGGCCAGCTGCGCGTAGTCCGACGGGCGGCCGAGGCGCGACGGGAACGGCCGCGGCTGATACCCGCCCCCGCCTACGACTGCAGGCCCGCTCCCGTGACGGGGGCGGGCCTGCAGTCATCAGGAGCGCTGCGGCGCGGCGGTTCGTCTAGCGCGGCGGTCCCTCTGGCGCAGCGCGCTGTCTAGCGCGGCGCCATGCGCAGGGCGCCGTCCATGCGGAAGCTCTCGCCGTTGAGGTAGTCGTGCTCGACGATCGCGTTGGCCAGCTGCGCGTAGTCCGACGGGCGGCCGAGGCGCGACGGGAACGGGATCGCGGCCTCGAGGGACTTCTGGAACTCCTCGGTCAGGCCCTTGAGCATCGGGGTCTCGATGGTGCCCGGGGCGATGGTGTTGACCGGATGCCGAACTGCGCGAGGTCGCGGGCGGCACAGATGCCCATCGAGTAGACGCCGCCCTTCGAGGCGGCGTAGGCGATCTGCCCGACCTGGCCCTCGTACGCGGCGACGGACGCGGTGTTGATGATGACGCCGCGCTGGCCGTCCTCGTCGACGGTGTCCTGGGTGGACATGGCCTCGGCGGCCAGCCGCAGCACGTTGAAGGTGCCCACGAGGTTCACGGAGATGCAGGTCTCGAACAGGTCGAGCGCGTGGACGCCCTTCTTGGAGACGATGCGGGCGGCCGGCGCGATGCCGGCGCAGTTGACGACGACGCGCAGCGGTGCGGCCTCGGTGGCGCGGGCGATGGCGGCCTTGACGTCGTCCTCACTGGTCACGTCAGCGGCGATGAGGGTGATGCCCTCGTCGATGCCCTGCTCGACGGCCTTGTCGATCGACTGCTGGAGGTCGAGGCCGAACACGACGGCGCCCTTCTCGGCGAAGGAACGCGCGGTGGCGTTACCCAGGCCGGAGGCGGCACCGGTGACGATGACGGAAGCACCCTTGATGTCCACGGGCGTTGTCCTTTCACTAGAACTGCAACGAATGTCGGTATCAGTGTCCCAGAGTCGCCGTCAGCGCACGTCGAAGGCCCGGCTCTCCCCCGAACCGGGAACAGGCGGCCGTCGAGCCCGCGGCCCGACGCGGTGTACACGACCCGGTACTCGCCGGCCGGGGTGCCCGGCGGGATGTCCCACGTGATGAGTGCGTTGGTGACGGTGAGCAGACCCTCGAACACGATTATCGTGGACCAGTCGCCGTCGTCGTGGACCCGCACCCAGCGCCCGCCCCGACCACAGCCGCCCGCCAACATGGCGTCTCGCCTGCACCGAAGGGTGGGCGAGACGCCATGTTGAGGAGCGGCTGTGTGTGCCGCGTACATCCGCAGGAGCGAGACGCCAGGGAGGCGTGCGGCTGCCGGGAGGCTGGGGGAGCGAGACGCCATCCTCAGGAGCGAGACGCCAGGGAGACGTGCGGCTGCCGGGAGGCTGGGGGAGCGAGACGCCATCCTCAGGAGCGAGACGCCAGGGAGGCGTGCGGCTGCGAAGAGGCGGGCGGAGGCCCCGGTCGGCGGCTCGTTGCCCCCCGACCCGTCAGTCAGCTGCCGCTGCCGCCACCCCGGCGCAGCAGCACGAACGCGCCGCCGATGAGCAGGACGGCCAGGCCGCCGACCACCCAGATCACGGGATTGACCCGGAGCTCTCTCCGGAGGTCTCGTCGGCGACGTCGGCCTCGTCGCATCGGCGTCCGCCGACTCGCCACCGGCGTCGGAAGCCGTGGCACCGCCAGCATCGGAATCCTCAGCCCCGGCACCTCCCTCAGCCTCGCCACCGCCGTCAGCACCGGCCGCGCCCCGTCCGCGCCGGCACCGCCCTCGGCATCGGCGACGGTGAACACCGAGGACCCGCTCACGACGTGCCCGTCGGCCGAGGTGACGCGATAGCCGACGGTGTAGGCGCCGGGCGCGAGGTCGTCGACGCGGGCGGTGACGGTCTCGCCGTCGACCATCGGCTCGCCGGTCACGCGATTGGTCCGGTCATCACCGGCGGTGACGGCGACGGAGGCGAAGTTCTGGTTGACCTCCTCGTTGAAGATCAACACGATCTGCTCGGCGCCGTGTCGAGCTGTGAGCCGTCCTCCGGGTCGACGGAGATCAGCACGGAGTGCGCGGCCGCGACGGGCGCGAGCATCACGGCGGGTGCGGTCGCGCCGCCGAGCAACGCGGCCGCCACCGCGACGGAGGCCAGACGCCCACGCAGCTGGGTCACGCCTTGACCCCCAGGCGGGCCAGGACGTCCTTGTTCACTCGGTCGAGTTCGCCGGAGATCGAGGAGTGGATCTCGCGCCGCTGGGCGGTGGGCGTGGTCTCGGCGGTCTCGACGGCCGTGCGCAGGTCGGTCAGGCGCGTGCGGGTGGAGGCGACGAAATCCTTGACCTCCCGCTCGCCACCGCGGCTCGTCTCGAGCCCGTCGAGGGTCCGCTCGAGGCGGACGATCCGCGCACCCAGGGCGGCGGCGGGGCCGGTGGCGTTGATGCCGGCTGCCTTGAGGTCGACCCCGCCGGCCTCGGCGGTCTTGTCGGAGCTCTGCGCGTTGGACACGACCTTGTAGACCAGCGGCAGCAGGACCGGGGTGGCGACCTTGGCCATGTTCAGCCAACGTTGCACGTCGTCCTTGCCCAGCTTGGTGCCCTTGAGCTTGTCGAGCTCCATCTCGGCCAGCTGGTACTCGTGCTTGCGGCCGGCGGCGTCGATCTTCTCGGCGAGCTTCCGGTCCTTCGCCAGAATCTTGGCCTCACGCTTGATGGTCTTGCGCTCCTCCTTGGCGTGGACCTTCTCGGCCTTGCGGTCCCGCTTTGCGGCCTTGCGGTCGAGCTTGTTCTGCTTCTCGGCGCGCTTCTCCTCGCGCTTGGCCTTGCGGTCGGCGTTCTTGCCCTCGAGCTTGGCGCGCTTCTTGGCCTCCGCCAGTTCCACGCGGTGGGCCTCCCTGGCCTGCTTGCGGGTCTCCTTGGCCGCGAGCTTGGCCTCGGTCATGGCGGTGGACTTGAGCGCCGCGGCATGGGCCCGGAGTCCGGCACGCTTGTCGCGGTAGGTCGTCAGCTTGCCCATGGGCGTCGATCCTTCTCTCGTCGCGATCATCAGATCCCCAGCCTAGGCGAATCGCCTGGCGCTGAGGACCGGACCGTCGTCCGCTGCGCGGCTGGGCCATGATGGACGGCGATGGAGGACGCCGAGCGCACCACGGGCCGGGTCCCCGACGCGGCGGTGGTGGGACCGGCGTCGGGGGCCAGATGTCTGCACCGCGTGGCCCGGGAGCGCGACGCCCGGCCGGGTTGGTGGCGGACGGCGCCGCTCGACGAGGGCGTCCGGCTGCGGGCCATGGCGGCGGCGGATCGCCGCGCGGGGTTGAGGGAGCGCGCGCTGGCGGGCGCGCGCCCCGACGCCGCGGTGGTGGACGTGGTGGGGGACCACTGGACGGATCTGCCGGGGACGTACCGGGTGACGACGACGAGGAGGTGACCCTCCGGGCGTTGGCCGACGGGGCGGCTCTGGTGTGGGGCGCCGCCCTTCCCGCCGATGAGGGCAGTGGCCGGGCGGGCCTGAGGTGCACGTTGGCGGCCGTGCCCGGCGGGGGGTACGCGCCGGTGTTGGTGGTCAACCACAAGGTGGTCGACCCGCGGCGGGGGAAGGGGTCGTCGACGGCGACGGTGACGCGGCTGCTCGACTGGGCGCCGGCGCCCGATCCGACCCTGCGGGTGCGGCGCCATCCGGCGGACCTCGACCGGCTCGTCCACGCGTGGCGTCTGCTCGAGGCGGTGGGGCACGCGGCGTCGTCCCCGGTGGGTGCGGTGCTCTGGGTCGGCGCGGGCGGTGGTGCACGTCGCCGGAGCCGGTGCTCGACCCGGCCGACCGCACCCACGCCACGAGACTGGCGGTGGTGCGCGGTGAGCTGGACACCGCGCCCAGCCGGATCGGCGAATGCCGCACCTGCCCGTGGTGGGAGGGGTGGGAGGACCGGGACGGGCCCGTCGAGGGGTGTCGCGGCCGGCTGGTCCTGTCCGATGACGTGAGTCTCGTCGTCGGCGGTGGGCAGGTGGGCCCCCTGAGGGCGCGGGGGATGCGCACCGTGGCGGACCTCGCGGAGGCCGGGCCGGACCGGCCGGCCGACTGGAACGGCGAGCCGTACTCCGACGCGGTCCTGCGCGCGCGGTGGTGCACGACCTCGAGCCGGTGCTCGACCCGGCCGACCGCACCCACGCCACGAGACTGGCGGTGGTGCGCGGTGAGCTGGACACCGCGCCCAGCCGGATCGGCGAATGCCGCACCTGCCCGTGGTGGGAGGGGTGGGAGGACCGGGACGGGCCCGTCGAGGGGTGTCGCGGCCGGCTGGTCCTGTCCGATGACGTGAGTCTCGTCGTCGGCGGTGGGCAGGTGGGCCCCCTGAGGGCGCGGGGGATGCGCACCGTGGCGGACCTCGCGGAGGCCGGGCCGGACCGGCCGGCCGACTGGAACGGCGAGCCGTACTCCGACGCGGTCCTGCGCGCGCGGGCGCACGCGACGGCGAGGTCGTGGTGCCCAAGGTGGCGCGGCCGACGATCCCCCGGGCGGACGTCGAGGTGGACGTCGACCTCGAGAGTCACCTCGACGACGGCGCCTACCTGTGGGGCACGCTGCTCACCCTGCGGGACGGGCGGCCGCTCGAGGATGAGGGCTACCGGCCGTTCGTCACGTGGTCCCGACTGCCGGACGCCGACGAGGGGCGGGCGTTCGCGGAATTCTGGCGCTGGCTCACCGGGATACGGGACCGGGCGGCAGGGCAGGGGCGCTCGTTCCGCGCGTACTGCTATTCACGGGCCGCCGAGAACGGCTGGCTCCTCCTCGGCGGCAGGTTCGGTCCGGAGGGCACCCTCGCCGTCGTCAAGGGGGTCCCCGGCGTCGCCGAGGTGCGGCGCTTCATCTCCTCTCCACTGTGGGTGGATGTTCACGAGGCCGTCGCCACCCAGTTCGTCTCCACGTCAGGCCTGGGTCTCAAGGTGGTCGCGCCGGTCGCCGGGTTCACCTGGCGGGATCCCGAGGCGGGCGGTGAGGCCTCGCTCGGGTGGTACCGGGACGCGCAGGCGGCCCGGGGCGTCGAACGCGACGCCGGGCGCGAGCGGATCCTCGCCTACAACGAGGACGACGTCCGCGCCACGCGGGCCGTGCGGGAGTGGATCACGAGGTTCGGCTGAGTCGGCGCCCGTGACCGGCGAGTATCGGCGTCCTCTTATCCGCCCCGGCGCCGGCCCGTCCGGCGGCGAGCGACCGCGGCGGGGCCCGAAACGGCGCTGCGCTCCCCACTCGCCGTGTGGGAGAAAGGATCTCGGCGCTTAATCTAACTAAGATCTAACTGAGTTCACGCCGTATGTCACCTGAATCCACGGATAAGGTGAGGCGTGGTCCGCATCTCACTGTTGGTGTTGTAACAGCGTTTTGGCGGGCCAGGCAGGCCCCACCCGGGGTGGTCCGGCTACGAGCCTCCGCGCCTGGGAACCCCTTTCCACCCGAGGAGACGTAAAGATGACGTTCACACCCCGCAAGGCCGCTGCCGTCGCAGCCGCCGCCGCACTCACCATGGCCGGTCTCCCCGGCGTCGCAGGAGCCCAGACCGGCGGCCTGGATTCCGGCAGCCTCGGCCTGGTCTCCGATTCGCTCGAGGGCGGGTCGCTGGAGATCTTCCCCGAGGACAACGCCACCGGCGAGGGGTCCCTCGACACGTCCGGTTCCACCCTGCTCGGCGAGCCGACCACCGGTTCCTTCGCGCCGCTGACCGGCTCCCTCGCCGACAACGGCTCGGTCGACGTCCTCACTCCGGCCGAGGGCACCGGATCCGTGGACACCTCCGGCTCGGCGCTGATCGGTGAGCCCACCACCGGCTCGCTCGCGCCGCTCTACGCCCCCGTCGCCGGCTCGCTCGGCATCGGTGACGGCGCGACGACCGTCATCGAGACCCCGCCGTCCTGATCCCGGTCGTGCTGGTCGGTGCGACGGTCGCCGCCGCCGTCACGTTCGCGCCGCAGATCCAGCAGGCGCTGCTCGACGCGGGCATCGTCCTGCCGCCGCTGCCGGGCCTGCCCGCGCCCGCCGGCGCCCCGGCCCCCGCGCCGGCCCCGCCGGCCCCCGGCCCGGCGATCGACAACGGCCGCGGCTGATACCCGCCCCCGCCTACGACTGCAGGCCCGCTCCCGTGACGGGGCGGGCCTGCAGTCATCAGGAGCGCTGCGGCGCGGCGGTTCGTCTAGCGCGGCGGTCCCTCTGGCGCAGCGCGCTGTCTAGCGCGGCGCCATGCGCAGGGCGCCGTCCATGCGGAAGCTCTCGCCGTTGAGGTAGTCGTGCTCGACGATCGCGTTGGCCAGCTGCGCGTAGTCCGACGGGCGGCCGAGGCGCGACGGGAACGGCCGCGGCTGATACCCGCCCCCGCCTACGACTGCAGGCCCGCTCCCGTGACGGGGGCGGGCCTGCAGTCATCAGGAGCGCTGCGGCGCGGCGGTTCGTCTAGCGCGGCGGTCCCTCTGGCGCAGCGCGCTGTCTAGCGCGGCGCCATGCGCAGGGCGCCGTCCATGCGGAAGCTCTCGCCGTTGAGGTAGTCGTGCTCGACGATCGCGTTGGCCAGCTGCGCGTAGTCCGACGGGCGGCCGAGGCGCGACGGGAACGGGATCGCGGCCTCGAGGGACTTCTGGAACTCCTCGGTCAGGCCCTTGAGCATCGGGGTCTCGATGGTGCCCGGGGCGATGGTGTTGACCCGGATGCCGAACTGCGCGAGGTCGCGGGCGGCACAGATGCCCATCGAGTAGACGCCGCCCTTCGAGGCGGCGTAGGCGATCTGCCCGACCTGGCCCTCGTACGCGGCGACGGACGCGGTGTTGATGATGACGCCGCGCTGGCCGTCCTCGTCGACGGTGTCCTGGGTGGACATGGCCTCGGCGGCCAGCCGCAGCACGTTGAAGGTGCCCACGAGGTTCACGGAGATGCAGGTCTCGAACAGGTCGAGCGCGTGGACGCCCTTCTTGGAGACGATGCGGGCGGCCGGCGCGATGCCGGCGCAGTTGACGACGACGCGCAGCGGTGCGGCCTCGGTGGCGCGGGCGATGGCGGCCTTGACGTCGTCCTCACTGGTCACGTCAGCGGCGATGAGGGTGATGCCCTCGTCGATGCCCTGCTCGACGGCCTTGTCGATCGACTGCTGGAGGTCGAGGTCGACACGACTTTCTCGGCGAAGGAACGCGCGGTGGCGTTACCCAGGCCGGAGGCGGCACCGGTGACGATGACGGAAGCACCCTTGATGTCCACGGGCGTTGTCCTTTCACTAGGAACTGCAACGAATGTCGGTATCAGTGTCCCAGAGTCGCCGTCAGCGCACGTCGAAGGCCCGGCTCTCCCCCCGAACCGGGAACAGGCGGCCGTCGAGCCCGCGGCCCGACGCGGTGTACACGACCCGGTACTCGCCGGCCGGGGTGCCGGCGGGATGTCCCACGTGATGAGTGCGTTGGTGACGGTGAGCAGACCCTCGAACACGATTATCGTGGACCAGTCGCCGTCGTCGTGGACCCGCACCCAGCGCCCGCCCGACCACAGCCGCCCGCCAACATGGCGTCTCGCCTGCACCGAAGGGTGGGCGAGACGCCATGTTGAGGAGCGGCTGTGTGTGCCGCGTACATCCGCAGGAGCGAGACGCCAGGGAGGCGTGCGGCTGCCGGGAGGCTGGGGAGCGAGACGCCATCCTCAGGAGCGAGACGCCAGGGAGACGTGCGGCTGCCGGGAGGCTGGGGGAGCGAGACGCCATCCTCAGGAGCGAGACGCCAGGGAGGCGTGCGGCTGCGAAGAGGCGGGCGGAGGCCCCGGTCGGCGGCTCGTTGCCCCCCGACCCGTCAGTCAGCTGCCGCTGCCGCCACCCCGGCGCAGCAGCACGAACGCGCCGCCGATGAGCAGGACGGCCAGGCCGCCGACCACCCAGATCACGGGATTGACCCCGGAGCTCTCTCCGGAGGTCTCGTCGGCGACGTCGGCCTCGGTCGCATCGGCGTCCGCCGACTCGCCACCGGCGTCGGAAGCCGTGGCACCGCCAGCATCGGAATCCTCAGCCCGGCACCTCCCTCAGCCTCGCCACCGCCGTCAGCACCGGCCGCGCCCCCGTCCGCGCCGGCACCGCCCTCGGCATCGGCGACGGTGAACACCGAGGACCCGCTCACGACGTGCCCGTCGGCCGAGGTGACGCGATAGCCGACGGTGTAGGCGCCGGGCGCGAGGTCGTCGCGCGGGCGGTGACGGTCTCGCCGTCGACCATCGGCTCGCCGGTCACGCGATTGGTCCGGTCATCACCGGCGGTGACGGCGACGGAGGCGAAGTTCTGGTTGACCTCCTCGTTGAAGATCAACACGATCTGCTCGGGCGCCGTGTCGAGCTGTGAGCCGTCCTCCGGGTCGACGGAGATCAGCACGGAGTGCGCGCGCCGCGACGGGCGCGAGCATCACGGCGGGTGCGGTCGCGCCGCCGAGCAACGCGGCCGCCACCGCGACGGAGGCCAGACGCCCACGCAGCTGGGTCACGCCTTGACCCCCAGGCGGGCCAGGACGTCCTTGTTCACTCGGTCGAGTTCGCCGGAGATCGAGGAGTGGATCTCGCGCCGCTGGGCGGTGGGCGTGGTCTCGGCGGTCTCGACGGCCGTGCGCAGGTCGGTCAGGCGCGTGCGGGTGGAGGCGACGAAATCCTTGACCTCCCGCTCGCCACCGCGGCTCGTCTCGAGCCCGTCGAGGGTCCGCTCGAGGCGGACGATCCGCGCACCCAGGGCGGCGGCGGGGCCGGTGGCGTTGATGCCGGCTGCCTTGAGGTCGACCCCGCCGGCCTCGGCGGTCTTGTCGGAGCTCTGCGCGTTGGACACGACCTTGTAGACCAGCGGCAGCAGGACCGGGGTGGCGACCTTGGCCATGTTCAGCCAACGTTGCACGTCGTCCTTGCCCAGCTTGGTGCCCTTGAGCTTGTCGAGCTCCATCTCGGCCAGCTGGTACTCGTGCTTGCGGCCGGCGGCGTCGATCTTCTCGGCGAGCTTCCGGTCCTTCGCCAGAATCTTGGCCTCACGCTTGATGGTCTTGCGCTCCTCCTTGGCGTGGACCTTCTCGGCCTTGCGGTCCCGCTTTGCGGCCTTGCGGTCGAGCTTGTTCTGCTTCTCGGCGCGCTTCTCCTCGCGCTTGGCCTTGCGGTCGGCGTTCTTGCCCTCGAGCTTGGCGCGCTTCTTGGCCTCCGCCAGTTCCACGCGGTGGGCCTCCCTGGCCTGCTTGCGGGTCTCCTTGGCCGCGAGCTTGGCCTCGGTCATGGCGGTGGACTTGAGCGCCGCGGCATGGGCCCGGAGTCCGGCACGCTTGTCGCGGTAGGTCGTCAGCTTGCCCATGGGCGTCGATCCTTCTCTCGTCGCGATCATCAGATCCCCAGCCTAGGCGAATCGCCTGGCGCTGAGGACCGGACCGTCGTCCGCTGCGCGGCTGGGCCATGATGGACGGCGATGGAGGACGCCGAGCGCACCACGGGCCGGGTCCCCGACGCGGCGGTGGTGGGACCGGCGTCGGGGGCCAGATGTCTGCACCGCGTGGCCCGGGAGCGCGACGCCCGGCCGGGTTGGTGGCGGACGGCGCCGCTCGACGAGGGCGTCCGGCTGCGGGCCATGGCGGCGGCGGATCGCCGCGCGGGGTTGAGGGAGCGCGCGCTGGCGGGCGCGCGCCCCGACGCCGCGGTGGTGGACGTGGTGGGGGACCACTGGACGGATCTGCCGGGGGACGTACCGGGTGACGACGACGAGGAGGTGACCCTCCGGGCGTTGGCCGACGGGGCGGCTCTGGTGTGGGGCGCCGCCCTTCCCGCCGATGAGGGCAGTGGCCGGGCGGGCCTGAGGTGCACGTTGGCGGCCGTGCCCGGCGGGGGGTACGCGCCGGTGTTGGTGGTCAACCACAAGGTGGTCGACCCGCGGCGGGGAAGGGGTCGTCGACGGCGACGGTGACGCGGCTGCTCGACTGGGCGCCGGCGCCCGATCCGACCCTGCGGGTGCGGCGCCATCCGGCGGACCTCGACCGGCTCGTCCACGCGTGGCGTCTGCTCGAGGCGGTGGGGCACGCGGCGTCGTCCCCGGTGGGTGCGGTGCTCGGGCTGGGGTCGGCGCGGGCGGTGGTGCACGACCTCGAGCCGGTGCTCGACCCGGCCGACCGCACCCACGCCACGAGACTGGCGGTGGTGCGCGGTGAGCTGGACACCGCGCCCAGCCGGATCGGCGAATGCCGCACCTGCCCGTGGTGGGAGGGGTGGGAGGACCGGGACGGGCCCGTCGAGGGGTGTCGCGGCCGGCTGGTCCTGTCCGATGACGTGAGTCTCGTCGTCGGCGGTGGGCAGGTGGGCCCCCTGAGGGCGCGGGGGATGCGCACCGTGGCGGACCTCGCGGAGGCCGGGCCGGACCGGCCGGCCGACTGGAACGGCGAGCCGTACTCCGACGCGGTCCTGCGCGCGCGGTGGTGCACGACCTCGAGCCGGTGCTCGACCCGGCCGACCGCACCCACGCCACGAGACTGGCGGTGGTGCGCGGTGAGCTGGACACCGCGCCCAGCCGGATCGGCGAATGCCGCACCTGCCCGTGGTGGGAGGGTGGGAGGACCGGGACGGGCCCGTCGAGGGGTGTCGCGGCCGGCTGGTCCTGTCCGATGACGTGAGTCTCGTCGTCGGCGGTGGGCAGGTGGGCCCCCTGAGGGCGCGGGGGATGCGCACCGTGGCGGACCTCGCGGAGGCCGGGCCGGACCGGCCGGCCGACTGGAACGGCGAGCCGTACTCCGACGCGGTCCTGCGCGCGCGGGCGCACCGCGACGGCGAGGTCGTGGTGCCCAAGGTGGCGCGGCCGACGATCCCCCGGCGGACGTCGAGGTGGACGTCGACCTCGAGAGTCACCTCGACGACGGCGCCTACCTGTGGGGCACGCTGCTCACCCTGCGGGACGGGCGGCCGCTCGAGGATGAGGGCTACCGGCCGTTCGTCACGTGGTCCCGACTGCCGGACGCCGACGAGGGGCGGGCGTTCGCGGAATTCTGGCGCTGGCTCACCGGGATACGGGACCGGGCGGCAGGGCAGGGGCGCTCGTTCCGCGCGTACTGCTATTCACGGGCCGCCGAGAACGGCTGGCTCCTCTCCTCGGCGGGCAGGTTCGGTCCGGAGGGCACCCTCGCCGTCGTCAAGGGGGTCCCCGGCGTCGCCGAGGTGCGGCGCTTCATCTCCTCTCCACTGTGGGTGGATGTTCACGAGGCCGTCGCCACCCAGTTCGTCTCCACGTCAGGCCTGGGTCTCAAGGTGGTCGCGCCGGTCGCCGGGTTCACCTGGCGGGATCCCGAGGCGGGCGGTGAGGCCTCGCTCGGGTGGTACCGGGACGCGCAGGCGGCCCGGGGCGTCGAACGCGACGCCGGGCGCGAGCGGATCCTCGCCTACAACGAGGACGACGTCCGCGCCACGCGGGCCGTGCGGGAGTGGATCACGAGGTTCGGCTGAGTCGGCGCCCGTGACCGGCGAGTATCGGCGTCCTCTTATCCGCCCCGGCGCCGGCCCGTCCGGCGGCGAGCGACCGCGGCGGGGCCCGAAACGGCGCTGCGCTCCCCACTCGCCGTGTGGGAGAAAGGATCTCGGCGCTTAATCTAACTAAGATCTAACTGAGTTCACGCCGTATGTCACCTGAATCCACGGATAAGGTGAGGCGTGGTCCGCATCTCACTGTTGGTGTTGTAACAGCGTTTTGGCGGGCCAGGCAGGCCCCACCCGGGGTGGTCCGGCTACGAGCCTCCGCGCCTGGGAACCCCTTTCCACCCGAGGAGACGTAAAGATGACGTTCACCACCCCGCAAGGCCGCTGCCGTCGCAGCCGCCGCCGCACTCACCATGGCCGGTTCCCCCGGCGTCGCAGGAGCCCAGACCGGCGGCCTGGATTCCGGCAGCCTCGGCCTGGTCTCCGATTCGCTCGAGGGCGGGTCGCTGGAGATCTTCCCCGAGGACAACGCCACCGGCGAGGGTCCCTCGACACGTCCGGTTCCACCCTGCTCGGCGAGCCGACCACCGGTTCCTTCGCGCCGCTGACCGGCTCCCTCGCCGACAACGGCTCGGTCGACGTCCTCACTCCGGCCGAGGGCACCGGATCCGTGGACACCTCCGGCTCGGCGCTGATCGGTGAGCCCACCACCGGCTCGCTCGCGCCGCTCTACGCCCCCGTCGCCGGCTCGCTCGGCATCGGTGACGGCGCGACGACCGTCATCGAGGACCCCGCCGTCCTGATCCCGGTCGTGCTGGTCGGTGCGACGGTCGCCGCCGCCGTCACGTTCGCGCCGCAGATCCAGCAGGCGCTGCTCGACGCGGGCATCGTCCTGCCGCCGCTGCCGGGCCTGCCCGCGCCCGCCGGCGCCCCGGCCCCCGCGCCGGCCCCGCCGGCCCCCGGCCCGGCGATCGACAACGGCCGCGGCTGATACCCGCCCCCGCCTACGACTGCAGGCCCGCTCCCGTGACGGGGGCGGGCCTGCAGTCATCAGGAGCGCTGCGGCGCGGCGGTTCGTCTAGCGCGGCGGTCCCTCTGGCGCAGCGCGCTGTCTAGCGCGGCGCCATGCGCAGGGCGCCGTCCATGCGGAAGCTCTCGCCGTTGAGGTAGTCGTGCTCGACGATCGCGTTGGCCAGCTGCGCGTAGTCCGACGGGCGGCCGAGGCGCGACGGGAACGGCCGCGGCTGATACCCGCCCCCGCCTACGACTGCAGGCCCGCTCCCGTGACGGGGGCGGGCCTGCAGTCATCAGGAGCGCTGCGGCGCGGCGGTTCGTCTAGCGCGGCGGTCCCTCTGGCGCAGCGCGCTGTCTAGCGCGGCGCCATGCGCAGGGCGCCGTCCATGCGGAAGCTCTCGCCGTTGAGGTAGTCGTGCTCGACGATCGCGTTGGCCAGCTGCGCGTAGTCCGACGGGCGGCCGAGGCGCGACGGGAACGGGATCGCGGCCTCGAGGGACTTCTGGAACTCCTCGGTCAGGCCCTTGAGCATCGGGGTCTCGATGGTGCCCGGGGCGATGGTGTTGACCCGGATGCCGAACTGCGCGAGGTCGCGGGCGGCACAGATGCCCATCGAGTAGACGCCGCCCTTCGAGGCGGCGTAGGCGATCTGCCCGACCTGGCCCTCGTACGCGGCGACGGACGCGGTGTTGATGATGACGCCGCGCTGGCCGTCCTCGTCGACGGTGTCCTGGGTGGACATGGCCTCGGCGGCCAGCCGCAGCACGTTGAAGGTGCCCACGAGGTTCACGGAGATGCAGGTCTCGAACAGGTCGAGCGCGTGGACGCCCTTCTTGGAGACGATGCGGGCGGCCGGCGCGATGCCGGCGCAGTTGACGACGACGCGCAGCGGTGCGGCCTCGGTGGCGCGGGCGATGGCGGCCTTGACGTCGTCCTCACTGGTCACGTCAGCGGCGATGAGGGTGATGCCCTCGTCGATGCCCTGCTCGACGGCCTTGTCGATCGACTGCTGGAGGTCGAGGCCGAACACGACGGCGCCCTTCTCGGCGAAGGAACGCGCGGTGGCGTTACCCAGGCCGGAGGCGGCACCGGTGACGATGACGGAAGCACCCTTGATGTCCACGGGCGTTGTCCTTTCACTAGGAACTGCAACGAATGTCGGTATCAGTGTCCCAGAGTCGCCGTCAGCGCACGTCGAAGGCCCGGCTCTCCCCCCGAACCGGGAACAGGCGGCCGTCGAGCCCGCGGCCCGACGCGGTGTACACGACCCGGTACTCGCCGGCCGGGGTGCCCGGCGGGATGTCCCACGTGATGAGTGCGTTGGTGACGGTGAGCAGACCCTCGAACACGATTATCGTGGACCAGTCGCCGTCGTCGTGGACCCGCACCCAGCGCCCGCCCGACCACAGCCGCCCGCCAACATGGCGTCTCGCCTGCACCGAAGGGTGGGCGAGACGCCATGTTGAGGAGCGGCTGTGTGTGCCGCGTACATCCGCAGGAGCGAGACGCCAGGGAGGCGTGCGGCTGCCGGGAGGCTGGGGGAGCGAGACGCCATCCTCAGGAGCGAGACGCCAGGGAGACGTGCGGCTGCCGGGAGGCTGGGGGAGCGAGACGCCATCCTCAGGAGCGAGACGCCAGGGAGGCGTGCGGCTGCGAAGAGGCGGGCGGAGGCCCCGGTCGGCGGCTCGTTGCCCCCCGACCCGTCAGTCAGCTGCCGCTGCCGCCACCCCGGCGCAGCAGCACGAACGCGCCGCCGATGAGCAGGACGGCCAGGCCGCCGACCACCCAGATCACGGGATTGACCCCGGAGCTCTCTCCGGAGGTCTCGTCGGCGACGTCGGCCTCGGTCGCATCGGCGTCCGCCGACTCGCCACCGGCGTCGGAAGCCGTGGCACCGCCAGCATCGGAATCCTCAGCCCCGGCACCTCCCTCAGCCTCGCCACCGCCGTCAGCACCGGCCGCGCCCCCGTCCGCGCCGGCACCGCCCTCGGCATCGGCGACGGTGAACACCGAGGACCCGCTCACGACGTGCCCGTCGGCCGAGGTGACGCGATAGCCGACGGTGTAGGCGCCGGGCGCGAGGTCGTCGACGCGGGCGGTGACGGTCTCGCCGTCGACCATCGGCTCGCCGGTCACGCGATTGGTCCGGTCATCACCGGCGGTGACGGCGACGGAGGCGAAGTTCTGGTTGACCTCCTCGTTGAAGATCAACACGATCTGCTCGGGCGCCGTGTCGAGCTGTGAGCCGTCCTCCGGGTCGACGGAGATCAGCACGGAGTGCGCGGCCGCGACGGGCGCGAGCATCACGGCGGGTGCGGTCGCGCCGCCGAGCAACGCGGCCGCCACCGCGACGGAGGCCAGACGCCCACGCAGCTGGGTCACGCCTTGACCCCCAGGCGGGCCAGGACGTCCTTGTTCACTCGGTCGAGTTCGCCGGAGATCGAGGAGTGGATCTCGCGCCGCTGGGCGGTGGGCGTGGTCTCGGCGGTCTCGACGGCCGTGCGCAGGTCGGTCAGGCGCGTGCGGGTGGAGGCGACGAAATCCTTGACCTCCCGCTCGCCACCGCGGCTCGTCTCGAGCCCGTCGAGGGTCCGCTCGAGGCGGACGATCCGCGCACCCAGGGCGGCGGCGGGGCCGGTGGCGTTGATGCCGGCTGCCTTGAGGTCGACCCCGCCGGCCTCGGCGGTCTTGTCGGAGCTCTGCGCGTTGGACACGACCTTGTAGACCAGCGGCAGCAGGACCGGGGTGGCGACCTTGGCCATGTTCAGCCAACGTTGCACGTCGTCCTTGCCCAGCTTGGTGCCCTTGAGCTTGTCGAGCTCCATCTCGGCCAGCTGGTACTCGTGCTTGCGGCCGGCGGCGTCGATCTTCTCGGCGAGCTTCCGGTCCTTCGCCAGAATCTTGGCCTCACGCTTGATGGTCTTGCGCTCCTCCTTGGCGTGGACCTTCTCGGCCTTGCGGTCCCGCTTTGCGGCCTTGCGGTCGAGCTTGTTCTGCTTCTCGGCGCGCTTCTCCTCGCGCTTGGCCTTGCGGTCGGCGTTCTTGCCCTCGAGCTTGGCGCGCTTCTTGGCCTCCGCCAGTTCCACGCGGTGGGCCTCCCTGGCCTGCTTGCGGGTCTCCTTGGCCGCGAGCTTGGCCTCGGTCATGGCGGTGGACTTGAGCGCCGCGGCATGGGCCCGGAGTCCGGCACGCTTGTCGCGGTAGGTCGTCAGCTTGCCCATGGGCGTCGATCCTTCTCTCGTCGCGATCATCAGATCCCCAGCCTAGGCGAATCGCCTGGCGCTGAGGACCGGACCGTCGTCCGCTGCGCGGCTGGGCCATGATGGACGGCGATGGAGGACGCCGAGCGCACCACGGGCCGGGTCCCCGACGCGGCGGTGGTGGGACCGGCGTCGGGGGCCAGATGTCTGCACCGCGTGGCCCGGGAGCGCGACGCCCGGCCGGGTTGGTGGCGGACGGCGCCGCTCGACGAGGGCGTCCGGCTGCGGGCCATGGCGGCGGCGGATCGCCGCGCGGGGTTGAGGGAGCGCGCGCTGGCGGGCGCGCGCCCCGACGCCGCGGTGGTGGACGTGGTGGGGGACCACTGGACGGATCTGCCGGGGGACGTACCGGGTGACGACGACGAGGAGGTGACCCTCCGGGCGTTGGCCGACGGGGCGGCTCTGGTGTGGGGCGCCGCCCTTCCCGCCGATGAGGGCAGTGGCCGGGCGGGCCTGAGGTGCACGTTGGCGGCCGTGCCCGGCGGGGGGTACGCGCCGGTGTTGGTGGTCAACCACAAGGTGGTCGACCCGCGGCGGGGGAAGGGGTCGTCGACGGCGACGGTGACGCGGCTGCTCGACTGGGCGCCGGCGCCCGATCCGACCCTGCGGGTGCGGCGCCATCCGGCGGACCTCGACCGGCTCGTCCACGCGTGGCGTCTGCTCGAGGCGGTGGGGCACGCGGCGTCGTCCCCGGTGGGTGCGGTGCTCGGGCTGGGGTCGGCGCGGGCGGTGGTGCACGACCTCGAGCCGGTGCTCGACCCGGCCGACCGCACCCACGCCACGAGACTGGCGGTGGTGCGCGGTGAGCTGGACACCGCGCCCAGCCGGATCGGCGAATGCCGCACCTGCCCGTGGTGGGAGGGGTGGGAGGACCGGGACGGGCCCGTCGAGGGGTGTCGCGGCCGGCTGGTCCTGTCCGATGACGTGAGTCTCGTCGTCGGCGGTGGGCAGGTGGGCCCCCTGAGGGCGCGGGGGATGCGCACCGTGGCGGACCTCGCGGAGGCCGGGCCGGACCGGCCGGCCGACTGGAACGGCGAGCCGTACTCCGACGCGGTCCTGCGCGCGCGGTGGTGCACGACCTCGAGCCGGTGCTCGACCCGGCCGACCGCACCCACGCCACGAGACTGGCGGTGGTGCGCGGTGAGCTGGACACCGCGCCCAGCCGGATCGGCGAATGCCGCACCTGCCCGTGGTGGGAGGGGTGGGAGGACCGGGACGGGCCCGTCGAGGGGTGTCGCGGCCGGCTGGTCCTGTCCGATGACGTGAGTCTCGTCGTCGGCGGTGGGCAGGTGGGCCCCCTGAGGGCGCGGGGGATGCGCACCGTGGCGGACCTCGCGGAGGCCGGGCCGGACCGGCCGGCCGACTGGAACGGCGAGCCGTACTCCGACGCGGTCCTGCGCGCGCGGGCGCACCGCGACGGCGAGGTCGTGGTGCCCAAGGTGGCGCGGCCGACGATCCCCCGGGCGGACGTCGAGGTGGACGTCGACCTCGAGAGTCACCTCGACGACGGCGCCTACCTGTGGGGCACGCTGCTCACCCTGCGGGACGGGCGGCCGCTCGAGGATGAGGGCTACCGGCCGTTCGTCACGTGGTCCCGACTGCCGGACGCCGACGAGGGGCGGGCGTTCGCGGAATTCTGGCGCTGGCTCACCGGGATACGGGACCGGGCGGCAGGGCAGGGGCGCTCGTTCCGCGCGTACTGCTATTCACGGGCCGCCGAGAACGGCTGGCTCCTCTCCTCGGCGGGCAGGTTCGGTCCGGAGGGCACCCTCGCCGTCGTCAAGGGGGTCCCCGGCGTCGCCGAGGTGCGGCGCTTCATCTCCTCTCCACTGTGGGTGGATGTTCACGAGGCCGTCGCCACCCAGTTCGTCTCCACGTCAGGCCTGGGTCTCAAGGTGGTCGCGCCGGTCGCCGGGTTCACCTGGCGGGATCCCGAGGCGGGCGGTGAGGCCTCGCTCGGGTGGTACCGGGACGCGCAGGCGGCCCGGGGCGTCGAACGCGACGCCGGGCGCGAGCGGATCCTCGCCTACAACGAGGACGACGTCCGCGCCACGCGGGCCGTGCGGGAGTGGATCACGAGGTTCGGCTGAGTCGGCGCCCGTGACCGGCGAGTATCGGCGTCCTCTTATCCGCCCCGGCGCCGGCCCGTCCGGCGGCGAGCGACCGCGGCGGGGCCCGAAACGGCGCTGCGCTCCCCACTCGCCGTGTGGGAGAAAGGATCTCGGCGCTTAATCTAACTAAGATCTAACTGAGTTCACGCCGTATGTCACCTGAATCCACGGATAAGGTGAGGCGTGGTCCGCATCTCACTGTTGGTGTTGTAACAGCGTTTTGGCGGGCCAGGCAGGCCCCACCCGGGGTGGTCCGGCTACGAGCCTCCGCGCCTGGGAACCCCTTTCCACCCGAGGAGACGTAAAGATGACGTTCACCACCCGCAAGGCCGCTGCCGTCGCAGCCGCCGCCGCACTCACCATGGCCGGTCTCCCCGGCGTCGCAGGAGCCCAGACCGGCGGCCTGGATTCCGGCAGCCTCGGCCTGGTCTCCGATTCGCTCGAGGGCGGGTCGCTGGAGATCTTCCCCGAGGACAACGCCACCGGCGAGGGGTCCCTCGACACGTCCGGTTCCACCCTGCTCGGCGAGCCGACCACCGGTTCCTTCGCGCCGCTGACCGGCTCCCTCGCCGACAACGGCTCGGTCGACGTCCTCACTCCGGCCGAGGGCACCGGATCCGTGGACACCTCCGGCTCGGCGCTGATCGGTGAGCCCACCACCGGCTCGCTCGCGCCGCTCTACGCCCCCGTCGCCGGCTCGCTCGGCATCGGTGACGGCGCGACGACCGTCATCGAGGACCCCGCCGTCCTGATCCCGGTCGTGCTGGTCGGTGCGACGGTCGCCGCCGCCGTCACGTTCGCGCCGCAGATCCAGCAGGCGCTGCTCGACGCGGGCATCGTCCTGCCGCCGCTGCCGGGCCTGCCCGCGCCCGCCGGCGCCCCGGCCCCCGCGCCGGCCCCGCCGGCCCCCGGCCCGGCGATCGACAACGGCCGCGGCTGATACCCGCCCCCGCCTACGACTGCAGGCCCGCTCCCGTGACGGGGGCGGGCCTGCAGTCATCAGGAGCGCTGCGGCGCGGCGGTTCGTCTAGCGCGGCGGTCCCTCTGGCGCAGCGCGCTGTCTAGCGCGGCGCCATGCGCAGGGCGCCGTCCATGCGGAAGCTCTCGCCGTTGAGGTAGTCGTGCTCGACGATCGCGTTGGCCAGCTGCGCGTAGTCCGACGGGCGGCCGAGGCGCGACGGGAACGGCCGCGGCTGATACCCGCCCCCGCCTACGACTGCAGGCCCGCTCCCGTGACGGGGGCGGGCCTGCAGTCATCAGGAGCGCTGCGGCGCGGCGGTTCGTCTAGCGCGGCGGTCCCTCTGGCGCAGCGCGCTGTCTAGCGCGGCGCCATGCGCAGGGCGCCGTCCATGCGGAAGCTCTCGCCGTTGAGGTAGTCGTGCTCGACGATCGCGTTGGCCAGCTGCGCGTAGTCCGACGGGCGGCCGAGGCGCGACGGGAACGGGATCGCGGCCTCGAGGGACTTCTGGAACTCCTCGGTCAGGCCCTTGAGCATCGGGGTCTCGATGGTGCCCGGGGCGATGGTGTTGACCCGGATGCCGAACTGCGCGAGGTCGCGGGCGGCACAGATGCCCATCGAGTAGACGCCGCCCTTCGAGGCGGCGTAGGCGATCTGCCCGACCTGGCCCTCGTACGCGGCGACGGACGCGGTGTTGATGATGACGCCGCGCTGGCCGTCCTCGTCGACGGTGTCCTGGGTGGACATGGCCTCGGCGGCCAGCCGCAGCACGTTGAAGGTGCCCACGAGGTTCACGGAGATGCAGGTCTCGAACAGGTCGAGCGCGTGGACGCCCTTCTTGGAGACGATGCGGGCGGCCGGCGCGATGCCGGCGCAGTTGACGACGACGCGCAGCGGTGCGGCCTCGGTGGCGCGGGCGATGGCGGCCTTGACGTCGTCCTCACTGGTCACGTCAGCGGCGATGAGGGTGATGCCCTCGTCGATGCCCTGCTCGACGGCCTTGTCGATCGACTGCTGGAGGTCGAGGCCGAACACGACGGCGCCCTTCTCGGCGAAGGAACGCGCGGTGGCGTTACCCAGGCCGGAGGCGGCACCGGTGACGATGACGGAAGCACCCTTGATGTCCACGGGCGTTGTCCTTTCACTAGGAACTGCAACGAATGTCGGTATCAGTGTCCCAGAGTCGCCGTCAGCGCACGTCGAAGGCCCGGCTCTCCCCCCGAACCGGGAACAGGCGGCCGTCGAGCCCGCGGCCCGACGCGGTGTACACGACCCGGTACTCGCCGGCCGGGGTGCCCGGCGGGATGTCCCACGTGATGAGTGCGTTGGTGACGGTGAGCAGACCCTCGAACACGATTATCGTGGACCAGTCGCCGTCGTCGTGGACCCGCACCCAGCGCCCGCCCGACCACAGCCGCCCGCCAACATGGCGTCTCGCCTGCACCGAAGGGTGGGCGAGACGCCATGTTGAGGAGCGGCTGTGTGTGCCGCGTACATCCGCAGGAGCGAGACGCCAGGGAGGCGTGCGGCTGCCGGGAGGCTGGGGGAGCGAGACGCCATCCTCAGGAGCGAGACGCCAGGGAGACGTGCGGCTGCCGGGAGGCTGGGGGAGCGAGACGCCATCCTCAGGAGCGAGACGCCAGGGAGGCGTGCGGCTGCGAAGAGGCGGGCGGAGGCCCCGGTCGGCGGCTCGTTGCCCCCCCGACCCGTCAGTCAGCTGCCGCTGCCGCCACCCCGGCGCAGCAGCACGAACGCGCCGCCGATGAGCAGGACGGCCAGGCCGCCGACCACCCAGATCACGGGATTGACCCCGGAGCTCTCTCCGGAGGTCTCGTCGGCGACGTCGGCCTCGGTCGCATCGGCGTCCGCCGACTCGCCACCGGCGTCGGAAGCCGTGGCACCGCCAGCATCGGAATCCTCAGCCCCGGCACCTCCCTCAGCCTCGCCACCGCCGTCAGCACCGGCCGCGCCCCCGTCCGCGCCGGCACCGCCCTCGGCATCGGCGACGGTGAACACCGAGGACCCGCTCACGACGTGCCCGTCGGCCGAGGTGACGCGATAGCCGACGGTGTAGGCGCCGGGCGCGAGGTCGTCGACGCGGGCGGTGACGGTCTCGCCGTCGACCATCGGCTCGCCGGTCACGCGATTGGTCCGGTCATCACCGGCGGTGACGGCGACGGAGGCGAAGTTCTGGTTGACCTCCTCGTTGAAGATCAACACGATCTGCTCGGGCGCCGTGTCGAGCTGTGAGCCGTCCTCCGGGTCGACGGAGATCAGCACGGAGTGCGCGGCCGCGACGGGCGCGAGCATCACGGCGGGTGCGGTCGCGCCGCCGAGCAACGCGGCCGCCACCGCGACGGAGGCCAGACGCCCACGCAGCTGGGTCACGCCTTGACCCCCAGGCGGGCCAGGACGTCCTTGTTCACTCGGTCGAGTTCGCCGGAGATCGAGGAGTGGATCTCGCGCCGCTGGGCGGTGGGCGTGGTCTCGGCGGTCTCGACGGCCGTGCGCAGGTCGGTCAGGCGCGTGCGGGTGGAGGCGACGAAATCCTTGACCTCCCGCTCGCCACCGCGGCTCGTCTCGAGCCCGTCGAGGGTCCGCTCGAGGCGGACGATCCGCGCACCCAGGGCGGCGGCGGGGCCGGTGGCGTTGATGCCGGCTGCCTTGAGGTCGACCCCGCCGGCCTCGGCGGTCTTGTCGGAGCTCTGCGCGTTGGACACGACCTTGTAGACCAGCGGCAGCAGGACCGGGGTGGCGACCTTGGCCATGTTCAGCCAACGTTGCACGTCGTCCTTGCCCAGCTTGGTGCCCTTGAGCTTGTCGAGCTCCATCTCGGCCAGCTGGTACTCGTGCTTGCGGCCGGCGGCGTCGATCTTCTCGGCGAGCTTCCGGTCCTTCGCCAGAATCTTGGCCTCACGCTTGATGGTCTTGCGCTCCTCCTTGGCGTGGACCTTCTCGGCCTTGCGGTCCCGCTTTGCGGCCTTGCGGTCGAGCTTGTTCTGCTTCTCGGCGCGCTTCTCCTCGCGCTTGGCCTTGCGGTCGGCGTTCTTGCCCTCGAGCTTGGCGCGCTTCTTGGCCTCCGCCAGTTCCACGCGGTGGGCCTCCCTGGCCTGCTTGCGGGTCTCCTTGGCCGCGAGCTTGGCCTCGGTCATGGCGGTGGACTTGAGCGCCGCGGCATGGGCCCGGAGTCCGGCACGCTTGTCGCGGTAGGTCGTCAGCTTGCCCATGGGCGTCGATCCTTCTCTCGTCGCGATCATCAGATCCCCAGCCTAGGCGAATCGCCTGGCGCTGAGGACCGGACCGTCGTCCGCTGCGCGGCTGGGCCATGATGGACGGCGATGGAGGACGCCGAGCGCACCACGGGCCGGGTCCCCGACGCGGCGGTGGTGGGACCGGCGTCGGGGGCCAGATGTCTGCACCGCGTGGCCCGGGAGCGCGACGCCCGGCCGGGTTGGTGGCGGACGGCGCCGCTCGACGAGGGCGTCCGGCTGCGGGCCATGGCGGCGGCGGATCGCCGCGCGGGGTTGAGGGAGCGCGCGCTGGCGGGCGCGCGCCCCGACGCCGCGGTGGTGGACGTGGTGGGGGACCACTGGACGGATCTGCCGGGGGACGTACCGGGTGACGACGACGAGGAGGTGACCCTCCGGGCGTTGGCCGACGGGGCGGCTCTGGTGTGGGGCGCCGCCCTTCCCGCCGATGAGGGCAGTGGCCGGGCGGGCCTGAGGTGCACGTTGGCGGCCGTGCCCGGCGGGGGGTACGCGCCGGTGTTGGTGGTCAACCACAAGGTGGTCGACCCGCGGCGGGGGAAGGGGTCGTCGACGGCGACGGTGACGCGGCTGCTCGACTGGGCGCCGGCGCCCGATCCGACCCTGCGGGTGCGGCGCCATCCGGCGGACCTCGACCGGCTCGTCCACGCGTGGCGTCTGCTCGAGGCGGTGGGGCACGCGGCGTCGTCCCCGGTGGGTGCGGTGCTCGGGCTGGGGTCGGCGCGGGCGGTGGTGCACGACCTCGAGCCGGTGCTCGACCCGGCCGACCGCACCCACGCCACGAGACTGGCGGTGGTGCGCGGTGAGCTGGACACCGCGCCCAGCCGGATCGGCGAATGCCGCACCTGCCCGTGGTGGGAGGGGTGGGAGGACCGGGACGGGCCCGTCGAGGGGTGTCGCGGCCGGCTGGTCCTGTCCGATGACGTGAGTCTCGTCGTCGGCGGTGGGCAGGTGGGCCCCTGAGGGCGCGGGGGATGCGCACCGTGGCGGACCTCGCGGAGGCCGGGCCGGACCGGCCGGCCGACTGGAACGGCGAGCCGTACTCCGACGCGGTCCTGCGCGCGCGGTGGTGCACGACCTCGAGCCGGTGCTCGACCCGGCCGACCGCACCCACGCCACGAGACTGGCGGTGGTGCGCGGTGAGCTGGACACCGCGCCCAGCCGGATCGGCGAATGCCGCACCTGCCCGTGGTGGGAGGGGTGGGAGGACCGGGACGGGCCCGTCGAGGGGTGTCGCGGCCGGCTGGTCCTGTCCGATGACGTGAGTCTCGTCGTCGGCGGTGGGCAGGTGGGCCCCCTGAGGGCGCGGGGGATGCGCACCGTGGCGGACCTCGCGGAGGCCGGGCCGGACCGGCCGGCCGACTGGAACGGCGAGCCGTACTCCGACGCGGTCCTGCGCGGCGCGGGCGCACCGCGACGGCGAGGTCGTGGTGCCCAAGGGTGGCGCGGCCGACGATCCCCCGGGCGGACGTCGAGGTGGACGTCGACCTCGAGAGTCACCTCGACGACGGCGCCTACCTGTGGGGCACGCTGCTCACCCTGCGGGACGGGCGGCCGCTCGAGGATGAGGGCTACCGGCCGTTCGTCACGTGGTCCCGACTGCCGGACGCCGACGAGGGGCGGGCGTTCGCGGAATTCTGGCGCTGGCTCACCGGGATACGGGACCGGGCGGCAGGGCAGGGGCGCTCGTTCCGCGCGTACTGCTATTCACGGGCCGCCGAGAACGGCTGGCTCCTCTCCTCGGCGGGCAGGTTCGGTCCGGAGGGCACCCTCGCCGTCGTCAAGGGGGTCCCCGGCGTCGCCGAGGTGCGGCGCTTCATCTCCTCTCCACTGTGGGTGGATGTTCACGAGGCCGTCGCCACCCAGTTCGTCTCCACGTCAGGCCTGGGTCTCAAGGTGGTCGCGCCGGTCGCCGGGTTCACCTGGCGGGATCCCGAGGCGGGCGGTGAGGCCTCGCTCGGGTGGTACCGGGACGCGCAGGCGGCCCGGGGCGTCGAACGCGACGCCGGGCGCGAGCGGATCCTCGCCTACAACGAGGACGACGTCCGCGCCACGCGGGCCGTGCGGGAGTGGATCACGAGGTTCGGCTGAGTCGGCGCCCGTGACCGGCGAGTATCGGCGTCCTCTTATCCGCCCCGGCGCCGGCCCGTCCGGCGGCGAGCGACCGCGGCGGGGCCCGAAACGGCGCTGCGCTCCCCACTCGCCGTGTGGGAGAAAGGATCTCGGCGCTTAATCTAACTAAGATCTAACTGAGTTCACGCCGTATGTCACCTGAATCCACGGATAAGGTGAGGCGTGGTCCGCATCTCACTGTTGGTGTTGTAACAGCGTTTTGGCGGGCCAGGCAGGCCCCACCCGGGGTGGTCCGGCTACGAGCCTCCGCGCCTGGGAACCCCTTTCCACCCGAGGAGACGTAAAGATGACGTTCACCACCCGCAAGGCCGCTGCCGTCGCAGCCGCCGCCGCACTCACCATGGCCGGTCTCCCCGGCGTCGCAGGAGCCCAGACCGGCGGCCTGGATTCCGGCAGCCTCGGCCTGGGTCTCCGATTCGCTCGAGGGCGGGTCGCTGGAGATCTTCCCCGAGGACAACGCCACCGGCGAGGGGTCCCTCGACACGTCCGGTTCCACCCTGCTCGGCGAGCCGACCACCGGTTCCTTCGCGCCGCTGACCGGCTCCCTCGCCGACAACGGCTCGGTCGACGTCCTCACTCCGGCCGAGGGCACCGGATCCGTGGACACCTCCGGCTCGGCGCTGATCGGTGAGCCCACCACCGGCTCGCTCGCGCCGCTCTACGCCCCCGTCGCCGGCTCGCTCGGCATCGGTGACGGCGCGACGACCGTCATCGAGGACCCCGCCGTCCTGATCCCGGTCGTGCTGGTCGGTGCGACGGTCGCCGCCGCCGTCACGTTCGCGCCGGCAGATCCAGCAGGCGCTGCTCGACGCGGGCATCGTCCTGCCGCCGCTGCCGGGCCTGGCCCGCGCCCCGCCGGCGCCCCGGCCCCCGCGCCGGCCCCGCCGGCCCCCGGCCCGGCGATCGACAACGGCCGCGGCTGATACCCGCCCCCGCCTACGACTGCAGGCCCGCTCCCGTGACGGGGGCGGGCCTGCAGTCATCAGGAGCGCTGCGGCCGCGGCGGTTCGTCTAGCGCGGCGGTCCCTCTGGCGCAGCGCGCTGTCTAGCGCGGGCGCCATGCGCAGGGCGCCGTCCATGCGGAAGCTCTCGCCGTTGAGGTAGTCGTGCTCGACGATCGCGTTGGCCAGCTGCGCGTAGTCCGACGGGCGGCCCGAGGCGCGACGGGAACGGCCGCGGCTGATCACCCGCCCCCGCCTACGACTGCAGGCCCCGCTCCCGTGACGGGGGCGGGCCTGCAGTCATCAGGAGCGCTGCGGCGCGGCGGTTCGTCTAGGCCGGCCGGTCCCTCTGGCGCAGCGCGCTGGTCTAGCGCGGCGCCATGCGCAGGGCGCCGTCCATGCGGAAGCTCTCGCCGTTGAGGTAGTCGTGCTCGACGATCCGCGTTGGCCAGCTGCGCGTAGTCCGACGGGCGGCCGAGGCGCGACGGGAACGGCGATCGCGGCCTCGAGGGACTTCTGGAACTCCTCGGTCAGGCCCT